>JAUXGQ010000412.1 GCA_030621975.1 Gammaproteobacteria bacterium
AGCTTATGCACAATCCACTAGAGATCGCCCGTAACACCATCCTCGACCCGGTCGGCCTTGCAGAAACCGATCTCGACCGGGTCCTCGATCAGATATTGTCCAGCCGCATCGACGCGGCGGATATCTATTTTCAGGCCAGCCGCCTGGAATCCTGGCTGCTGGAGGACGGGATCGTCAAGGAGGGTTCCCACAACATCGATCAGGGCGCGGGGGTGCGTGCCATAAGTGGCGAGAAGTCCGGATTTGCCTATTCCGACGAAATCCAGCTTGCGGCCCTGCTGGAGGCGGCAAAAACCGCCAGGGCCATCGCCCGGGGAGGACAGGAAGGGCGAATTCAGGTGCGCCAGGCGCCGATCCGTCAGTTGCACTATGCGCCTGTCAATCCACTAAAAAGCCTCACGGACCAGGAGAAGGTCGATCTCTTGCGCAAGGTGGATGCCGAAGCGCGGCGCATCGACCCGCGGGTCAAGCAGGTGATCACCAGTCTAACCGCGGTCCAGGATGTGATTCTGGTGGCCGCGGGCGACGGCACTCTGGCCGGTGACGTACGGCCTTTGGTGCGCCTGAACGTGAGCGTGATCGTGGAACAGGACGGGCGCCGGGAACAAGGCGGCGGTGGTGGTGGCGCGCGGGATACCTTTCGTTTTTTCATCGATCAGGAGCGGGCGCTGGGCTACGCCCGGGATGCGGTGCGCCAGGCACTCACGAATCTCGAGGCAGTGGACGCCCCGGCGGGCACCATGACGGTCGTGTTGGGGCCGGGCTGGCCGGGGGTGCTGTTGCACGAGGCCATCGGACACGGTCTGGAAGGTGATTTCAACCGCAAGGGAACCTCCGCCTTTGCCGGGCGCATCGGTGAGAAAGTGGCCGCAACCGGCTGTACGGTGGTGGACGACGGAACCCTGGAAGGCCGGCGCGGTTCCCTCAACATCGACGACGAGGGTACACCCACGCAAAAGACGGTCCTGATCGAAAACGGGATCTTGAAAGGCTACCTCCAGGACAAGCTCAATGCCCGACTCATGGGCGTCAGCTCCACCGGCAACGGACGTCGGGAATCCTACGCCCATCTCCCCATGCCGCGCATGACCAACACCTACATGCTGGCGGGCAAATACAAGCCCGAGGAGATCATTGCCTCGGTGGACAGGGGGCTGTATGCGGAAAACTTCGGCGGCGGCCAGGTGGATATCACCTCCGGAAAATTCGTGTTCTCCGCCAGCGAGGCCTACCTCATCGAGAACGGCCGGTTGACCCGGCCCGTAAAGGGGGCCACCCTGATCGGCAATGGGCCTGACGTGCTTACCCGGGTCAGCATGGTGGGCGATGATCTGCAGTTGGACAAAGGTGTCGGCACCTGCGGCAAGGAAGGGCAGAGCGTGCCGGTCGGCGTAGGCCAGCCAACGCTGCGGGTGGATGAACTTACGGTGGGTGGGACAGAGACATGAGTGAACGGATCCAGCCCGCGATGTCGGGCATTCCCGCGCGCCAGGCGCGTCTCGAGCAACTGGTCGCCGATCTGCTCGCGGAGGCGAAAAGGCAGGGCGCCAGCGCGGCCGAGGCGGGGGCCAGCTATGATGCGGGACTGTCTTTGACGGTGCGGCTAGGCGAGGTGGAGACCATTGAGCACACCCGCGACAATGCGTTGGGCGTGACGGTGTATTTTGGCCAGCGCAAGGCTTCCGCGAGTACCACGGATCTCGGTCCTGACGCCGTGTCGGAAACCGTCAGGGCGGCCTGCAATATTGCGCGCTACACGAACGAGGACACCTGTGCGGGCCTGGCGGATCCACAGTTGATGGCCAAGGACTTACCGGACCTTGATCTCGACCACCCCTGGTCGGTCACCGTGGAGGAGGCGATTGAGCTGGCAACGAGCTGTGAGCAGGCTGCCCGGTCCACGGACAAACGCATTGTCAACTCCGAGGGTGCCACGCTCAACACCCATCGGGGCGTGCACGTATACGGCAACAGTCACGGATTCCTGGCCGGTTACCCCAGCACCCGCCACAGCCTGAGCTGCGCCCTGGTGGGTGAGGACGGGGCCGCCATGCAGCGCGACTATTGGTATACGGTGGATCGCCGCAGCGATCGCCTGGAGGCGCCCGTCGAGGTGGGTAAAAAGGCCGCCCAGCGCACCCTGGACCGCCTGGGTGCACGCAAGATCCCCACCTGTCAGGCGCCGGTGATCTTCCAGTCCGATATCGCCACCGGCCTGCTGCGAAGCCTTATCGGCGCCATTCGGGGGGCGAGCCTGTATCGCAAGGCCACGTTCCTGCTGGATCAGCTGGGCGAACAGATCTTTCCCGACTTCGTGCGGATCCACGAAAATCCCCTCCTGCCGGGGCGGCTGGCGAGCACGGCCTTCGATAACGAGGGGGTGGCTACCCGGGCGCGGGATCTGGTGCAGGCAGGCGTATTGCGCAGTTACGTACTGGACAGCTACTCCGCGCGCAAACTGGGGATGCAGACCACCGGTAATGCGGGTGGCGTGCACAACCTGGCCATCGACAGCGGTCGACTCGACAGGCCGGCTCTGTTGAAGGAAATGCACACCGGATTACTGGTAACGGAGATGATGGGGCAGGGGGTCAATCCCGTGACCGGTGATTTTTCCCGCGGCGCGGCCGGGTTCTGGGTGGAAAATGGCGAGATCCAATTTCCGGTGGAAGAGATCACGGTGGCCGGCAATCTCAAGGACATGTTTCGTCAGTTGCTCGCCGTGGGCAATGACGTGGAAACCCGAGGCAGCGTGCATACCGGATCCTGGCTGATCGAGAACATGGCCATAGCAGGATATTGATTCCGGTTCCGTCCTGTTAGCCCTGCTCACTAATTCAACCACGGATGAACACGGATGGACACGGATTTTACAACCCTGAACCCCGACAAAGCCTCACCTGATTATGTGTAAAACTCAGCCAGGGCTTGGCGGGCGACAAACTTTTTCCTGATTACCTACGTGTCTAAGCTATTTTTCAAGCCATTTTCACCACCATAACGAATTGAATTAGACAGGATTAACAGGATGTTACATGATTTACAGGTAACTTCTCGATAAGTTGGCACAGCCCGGACGTTGCACGGGGGATAAGCGTAGCGCATCCACGATCATCCTGGGCGTAGCGGCATGGGGGCAGGCCATTGGTGGATGCGGCGCGCATAAGTGTTGATTGATTTCGGAATCTGAATCTCCATATCTCCGGCCAGCCCAAGCACCTCGGCTGTGAATTGCCGCAAACTCGGATGTGGATGCAAGCCTTTTCCCAAAACAAAACGGCGGTCCTGATGATAAATTTCCTTTCCGCCAACCACAACATCAGCAAAATCAGACT
>JAUXGQ010000277.1 GCA_030621975.1 Gammaproteobacteria bacterium
CCGGGCACTTCTCTTCCAACGAACTTGGAGAACTGTCCTGCGCGGGAAGGTGCTATCGCGGGGGTGGTTTTCAGATCGATGATCGCACCTTCGATGCCGGGTCGGTTGAGGATTTCAAGCGGGTCGGTGAGACGAACCAGAATCCGATAGATCGGATTCCCTTCTTTCCCTTGGCTTCCGCCAGCGTCCTGGGTGAGGAGGTCGCCGATCCAGACAGCTTCTATCAGCGCATCCCCCGTGCCCCTGAGACGATAATCGGAGAACTGCGGGCATCGGCCCTGCGTGGCCGCGGCGGCGCAGGCTTTCCCTTCGCGATGAAGCTCAAGGCCTGCGCCTCCATGCCGGGGGAGACAAAATATATCGTCTGTAACGCCGATGAGGGGGACCCGGGCGCCTTCAGTGACCGCTACCTCCTGGAACAACAACCACACCGGGTGCTGGCAGGTATGCTGGCGGCCGGCCTGGCCTGTGGCGCGCACAGCGCTTTTATCTACGTTCGCGCCGAGTATCCAGAGGCACTCGCGTGCGTCGCACAGGCCGTAGCGGCGTTTGAGGCGAGCGCCGTTCATGCGCAGACCGGCTTTCGTTTTCGCATTGTTCGGGGAGCGGGTTCCTACATCTGCGGCGAGGAGACGGCGCTTCTCAACTCCATCGAGGGACTGCGCCCGGAAGTGCGGGTGCGCCCGCCTTATCCTGCTCAGGAGGGATTGTTCGGAAAGCCTACGCTGTTGAGTAACGTTGAGACCTTTGCCGCGATTCCCTGGATCCTCCAGCAGGGCGGAGCCGCCTTTGCCGCCATCGGTACCGGCAGGAGCACCGGCACCAAGCTCATTTCCCTGGACCACAGTTTCAACCGCCCAGGACTCTACGAGGTCGATATGGGCATGCCCCTGGATCGACTGGTCTATGAACTGGCGGGGGGCTTTCGAACCGAGGTCAAGGCCCTGCAGGTGGGCGGTCCCCTGGGTGGTGTGCTGCCGATCGGAAAGATTCCTGAGCTGACCCTGGATTTCGAGTCATTCCAGGAGGCCGGTTTTTTGTTCGGGCATGCGAGTATCGTGGCAATTCCCCGACATTACTCCATGCTGGCTTTCATGGCCCACCTCTTTGAGTTCATGGCCGAGGAATCCTGCGGCAAATGCGTACCCTGCCGCATGGGGACGCGCAAGGGGTTCGAGATGCTGACGAGCGCCTCCGTCGAGCAGCCCCTGGACCGGGTCGTCTTCGACGAGCTTTTGGAGACCCTGCAACTGGGCTCTCTATGTGCACTGGGAGGGGGGTTACCGCTGCCGATACGCAACATCCTCGACTACTTCGGCGACGAGCTGACAGACTACTTCAGCGCAGGGGGAAACGGCTGATGGGAAACACGGCGTTCATCGACAACCGTTCCTACCCCTTTGAAGCGGGCGGGACCGTCTATGATTTTGTCACACGCCATCATGGGCCTGACAGCATCCCCGTGCTATGCCATGATCCGGCGCTGGAGCCGTTTGGATCCTGCCGCCTGTGCACCGTGGAAGTAGCCGCCCTCCCCGACTCGCCGACAAAGGTGGTAGCGGCCTGCCACACCCCGGTAGTACCCGACCAGCACATCTGGCCGAACAGTCCCAGGATCCAGAAACTGAGGCGCAGCATCCTGGAACTGCTGTTGAGCGATTATCCGGAAGACAAGCTCGATCCGGCACCGAACGAGGCACCAACGCCATTCCAGCGGCTGCTGCGAGAATATGCGATACCCAGGGGCCGATTTCCCAAAGGCGGGGTACGGGAAGCGCCGGATCTAAGCCATCCCTACATCCGTTTCGATCCCGCTCAGTGCATCAATTGTTTTCGCTGTATCCGTGCCTGTGACGAGATTCAGGGCGAGTTCGTCCTGGCCATGCACGGACGCGGTTATGACAGCCGGATCATTCGCTCGCTGGATCAGAGTTTTTCCGATTCCGCCTGTGTCTCCTGCGGCCGCTGTGTACAGACCTGCCCCACGGATGCCCTCAGCGACCGGCACCGGGCAAAGACACGCAAAGCGGAGAAAAGCGTGCGCACGCTGTGCACCTACTGCGGTGTCGGCTGTAACCTCGAGGTGCTTGTAGACCATGGCGAGATCCGCGCCATCCGGGCGCGTGAGGATGCGGAGGTCAACCGGGGACATACCTGCGTCAAGGGACGCTACGCCTTTGCCTACTATAACCACCCTGATCGGCTGCGCAGCCCCCTGCTGCGCAAAAACGGCGAATTGCTTCCGGTGAGCTGGGATGAGGCGCTGGGCCATATCGCCCACCGTCTGCAAGATATACGGGACGCGCATGGCGCCGATGCCATTGCCGGCATCTCATCCGCGCGCTGCACCAATGAAGAAAACTATCTGATGCAGAAGTTCATGCGCATCGTGATCGGCACCAACAACATCGACGGCTGTGCCCGGGTCTGCCATGCACCCACCGCCTACGGCATGCAGCAGACCTATGGCACCGGTGCCGCGACCAACTCCATAGAAGAGATCGGGCTGGCCGATTGCCTGCTGATCATAGGGGCCAACCCGTCGGACGCCCATCCGGTAACCGGCGCGAGGCTCCGGCAACGGGCCCTCAAGGGCGTGCCATTGATCGTCATCGACCCCCGGGTAACCGACCTCGCCCGCCTCGCCAGTGTGCATCTGCAGCTGCGCCCCGGCAGCAACGTAGCACTGTTGAACATGCTGCTCTACTACGTCGTTGCCGAAGCTCTGGTGGATGAGCCGTTTATCCAGACGCGCACCGAGGGGTTCGACGATTTCCGCGGCGCACTGCTGGGCGTGGATCTGGAGCGCATGGAGGCGATTACCGGCGTCGACCGGAATCGGGTGCGCGAGGCGGCAATCATCTACGGCCGAGCGTCACGCGCCATGTGCTTTCATGGCCTGGGGGTCACGGAGCATTACCAGGGCAGTAAAACGGTGATGCTCATCGCGGACCTGGCAATGATGACCGGAAATATTGGCCGGGCGGGTGTGGGCGTCAATCCGCTGCGCGGACAGAATAACGTGCAGGGCGCTGCCGATATGGGGGTACAGCCAAACCTCGGACCCGGCTATCTGGATATTACCGATCCCGCAATCCGGGAACATTACCACAACACATACGGCAGGGAGATCCCGGAAAAGATCGGTTACAGGATCCCCGAGATGTTCCGTGCCGCCCGCCAGGGAATGCTGAAGGCGCTTTGGGTGATGGGGGAGGATATGCTGCAGACCGACCCCAACTCCTGCGAGGTGAAATACTCCCTCAAACAACTGGATTTCCTGGTGGTGCAGGAGCTGTTCATGACGGAAACCGCCGCGATCGCGGATGTGGTGCTGCCGGCTTCCTCTCATTTCGAGAAAAGTGGTACCTTCACCAACGGGGAGCGGCGTATTCAGCGGGTCCAGCAGGCAATCGAGCCCTTGCAAGGCACCCGTCCGGATGGCCAGATCGTCGTGGACATCATGAACAGGATGGGCTATCCGCAAGAGGGTTACGATCCGGCGCTCCACCTCGAGGAGATTTCCCGGATAGTGCCGTTCTTTGCCGGTGTCCGCTGGGATAATCTGGGAGACAACGGCCTGCAGTGGCCGGTGCGACCCGATGGATCGGATACCAGGATCCTGCATCAGGAGCAGTTCAAGCGTGGACGAGGCAGATTCCGGTTCTTCGATTTCGCCGAAACGCCGGAACTCGAATCCCACCAACCGGACTTTCCTTTCATCCTGACCACCGGGCGTATCCTGCAGCACTACAACTGCGGCAGTATGACCCGGCGCACCCCAAACAGCGAACTGGTAAATCAGGACTGGCTGCTGATCAACCCCGAAGATGCAGCCCGGAAGGGCATTGCAGATGAAGATGGGGTAGAAGTCCGGTCACGACAGGGATGCGCCACCGTAAAAGCGAAACTGTCGTCCGAGGTCAGACCGGGCATACTGTTCACCACTTTTCACTTTCCCGAGATCGCCATTAACCACATCACCAGTGGAATCATGGATGTGGAGAGCATGACCCCGGAATACAAGGTTGTGGCGGTATCGATCGAAAAGACGAAAACCGATTGCGCATTTGAGGCTGGGGCGTCAGCCACCTGAGGTCGGCCTAGGAGGCTGTCCGAGGATGGATGACCTACTGCGCGAACGTGGATGCCGGCCGGATTTCGCGCTCGAATTCGTTAAATATGGCCAATATTCGCCTCATTCGAGCACGAAATCCGCCTCGGCCCCACGTCCGCTC
>JAUXGQ010000307.1 GCA_030621975.1 Gammaproteobacteria bacterium
CCTCGACCCTGTTGCCGGAGAGATCGGAGTGAACCTGATCCAGTGCCTTGGCGATACGCCCCAGAGCGCGGCGATGTTCGTCCCATTCCCTGGATGAGAGCGACCGGTCCCGAATCTCCTTGTTCAGTCGGGCGTATGACTTCAATGACGAGTTGATTCGCTGCATTGAGCCCCTTGGCCGAAAGAGTTCATCGGCCTCCTCGTCGAGCCGTGCGAGCACCGCATGCAATGCGTGACTGCCCAGCGAGGCCGAGAAAAGCGCCTGCCCCACCTCGCCTTTCTGCTCCAGGATCTCCTGACCGCCCTGAACCAGCGCCGGGTGATCGATTCCAAAAAGCGTCTCGAAGAGCTCGGGTGTCACGCCCTGCAGGAATGGCGCCAGCGCCTTCTCGTCAAGCGGCTCACCATCGAGGCCCAGAAGGGTTTTCTTTCGCCCCTTACGCCGTGCGAAAGCGAGTTCGCGCCGGTCCGCCGCACGCACACGGCCCAGGATGCGGAGCTTGTCGTTGGGGTGAAGAAAATTGTCGAGGGTGCGCTCTTCGATACCGTACAGCAGCGCCTTTAACCCGCGCAGAGCCGAGCTCTTACCCGCCTCATTGGGACCAAAGACGATGTGCAGACCCCGCGCTTCCTGATCAAATACCAATGTCCGGTTCGTGAACGGTCCGAACGCGGCTAGATTGAGTTCCCGAATCTCCATCAAACCTGCTCTGTGCTCAGCAAGCGGTTCACCAGCAGTTCCTTGATCTCCTCCAGAGCATCCTGGAGTTCTTTCGGATCGCTCGGATCGTAGCGGTCGTCGCCACTCAGCATCTCGGCAGGAAGTTTCTGGCGCAGCGTCGACACCTCGTCGGCCAGTTTCCCCAACTTATCCTCATCCAACTCCATATCCCGAATGGCACGCAACAAACCACCCAAGGCATCATCTCGCGAGCGGATGTTGTCCAACGAGAGAGACGGCCGTGTCTTGAGCGATACCTTCTCCAGCCAGATTCCCGCCCCCCCAAGACCCGTGGCCAGGGCACGGTACTCCTGAACCCATTGTTCCATCTCCGCGTGCAGTCGCGCATGGCAGGCGCAGGGCCCTTGAAGTATCAGTCGCGCCGCCACCGGGCGCCCCTCGGCGGTATCGAGCGCCCGCTGCAGCACCTCGCGCACCTGCTCGTAGACCTCGTCGACGCTCTCGCTGTTGGACACATCCACCTCACAGAGCGACCAGCGCAAGACATCGAGGCTGCGGTGCTCCACCTCTGCAACCGCTCCGTTATCCACGCTCACCAGGGTGCAGCCCTTAGGCCCTGTCTCACGAATATGGCGCCCCTGGGTATTACCCGGAAATACGATCCATGGATCCCGGCTCACCTCCTCCCGTTTGTGGACATGACCCAGCGCCCAGTATTGATAGCCTTTTTGGCGTAACCCATCGACCGTGCAGGGCGCATAGGGCTCGTGCCCGGGCTTGCCGTCGAGGCAGGTATGCAAAAGTCCGATATTGAACAGTTGCGGGTCACCCTGTGGGTAGCCCCTGGAAAGATCGTCCGTTACCGCACGTGCGGCAAACCCACGCCCGTGGATGGCCACACCCAGGTCATCGAGCACAACCCTTTCCGGGGTGCGTGTGGAGAACATCCTGACGTTATCGGGCAAGCGAAGATGTTTGGTGATCTGACTGGCCGCATCATGGTTACCCGCAACCGCGAAGACCCGAATACCGGCTCTGCGCAGACGTCCCATGCACTCGACGAGATAAAGCCCGGTGTTGTAATCCTTCCAGTCACCGTCGTAGAGATCGCCGGCAAGCAACACGAACGCTACTTCTTCGTCGATGGCCAGCTCGATAAGATTGTCAAAGGCACGACGGGTGGCACTGCGGATTTCATTCACGGGCGCTCCCTCGTAGCGCTCCAACCCGCGTAAGGCGCTATCGAGATGCGTATCTGCCGCGTGAATGAATTTCCACATACCTACACCCTGATTCCGTCAAGAAAGTGTAAATCCCCAGTTGTTTTCCATGCTATTAAAATTAGATCGAATAGGCTATAACATCCGCGTCCCCGGCGGCCGCATGCAAAGCCAGTCGCGCGGTAATTGTTCAGCGCTTGGCAGGATCGTCCCTGATGTCGGGTATTTCTTCCGGAAAACGCCGTAAATATGCCCGAAAGCAAGCAGTACGCGTCCGTACTTCGGTACCACGACCGAACCAAGCACCACCTCGACCGCTATGCACGTTCGCTCGGGTACATGGACTGGGCGACCCAGCCGAACCCTTTCCGTTTTTACGACGGATCACCGAGGATACACCTGCCTTTGACGGGCCAGGAAGAAGAAAAGCCCTACTCGGGTCTCTACCGAAGGGTCAGTTCCAGGCAGGGTCGGCTCACACTCGAGGCGGTGGCGGGATTTCTCGAGCTCAGCCTGGGCCTCTCGGCCTGGAAAAGGTACGGCGCATCCGAATGGTCGCTGCGGATGAATCCGTCCAGCGGAAACCTGCACCCGACCGAGTGTTATCTGCTGTTGCCGCCGTTGGATGGCCACCCGGCATGCATCACGCACTACAACCCCTTGCTGCATTGTCTGGAGATCAGATCGGAGTTTCGGGAGGCCGACACAGGGTCCCTGGAACGGTTGCAGGGCTTCGGACTCATCCTATCGAGCATCTGCTGGCGCGAGGCCTGGAAATACGGCGAACGGGCCTTTCGCTACTGCAACCACGACCTGGGACATGCCCTGGGCGCACTCTGGTTTTCGGCCAATCTCGCGGGCTGGAGGCTTTCCCTGCATTCTCAAATTGCGGACGGGCAACTGGACCGGCTTCTCGGCTTCGACCGGATCGAATGGCCCGCGCAGGAAGAGGAGCATGCCGATTGCCTGTGCTGGGTGTCCGATATGGAAACGGATACGACATCTGTAGTGCAATGGCTGGGGAAGGTGGGCGTTCCCGATTATCAAGATGCACCCAATCGCCTGAGTGCGGATCATGTGGAATGGCCGGTTATCCGGGAGGCGGTGCAATCGACACGCTCACCCGGAACTTCGGCGCCCGACGAGCCCCCGGTCGCACCCGGATCATCGTCGGAGTCGGGATTCAGCGCCGAGCAGATCATCCGCAAGCGCAGGAGCGCACAGGCCTACGACCCGGCCACAAGCCGCATCGGATTTCAGGGCCTGGTGCAGATACTTGAACGTACCCTGCCTGCCGGGTTGGCCCCTTTTGATAAACTCTGCCCTGAACCCAGCGTGCATCTGGTACTCTTCGTCCATCAGGTGGACGGGCTGGCCCCCGGCCTTTACATACTGGTTCGAAACCACCATCACCTGGAGCTGTTGCGGAACCATCTCGATTCGCGATTTGCCTGGAAACCCGTCGTCGACGGGTTGCCTCTCTATCTTCTGGAAACCGGCGATTATCGGGCGCAGGCGGAAAAAATCAGCTGCCATCAGTCGATCGCGGGAAACAGCGCCTTTTCACTGGGCATGCTCGCCCGTTTTCAACCGGTCGTGGAACCGGCCCCCTGGCAATACTCCCGTCTCTACTGGGAAAGCGGGTTCATCGGGCAGGTGCTCTATCTGGAAGCGGAAGCAAAAGGTCTGAGGGGCACGGGCATCGGTTGTTTTTTCGATGATCTCATGCATGAACTCCTGGGGCTGAAGGATCACTACTGGCAGGATCTCTATCATTTTACGGTCGGGATGCCATTGGAGGATTCTCGAATCCAGACGCAATCGGCGTACTCTCATCTAGAGGCGTTACGGTCAGAGAAGTAGCCTGCGTTGCGGAACGAAACGCAGGACCATGTGTACAGCCAGGCTAAGCCCTTACCTTTGCAGTGGAAAATGCCCTTGTCGGGGACGTCTTTCCGCTGCATGGGCTAAGGGCTCGCTTCAAAATAACTTCACATTTCTGTGCGCCGATCCATCCCGTCTGACCGCGTTGTAACAACTAGAAATATAACAAATATTCCTGCGTTGTTACGCCTTGTCAGA
>JAUXGQ010000204.1 GCA_030621975.1 Gammaproteobacteria bacterium
CTGGATGGGCGCGAAGAGCCCGACACCTTCCTATTTCTGTACAAAACCACTGTTTACACTATATGCATACCTCTGGTCCTATGTCGGAAGAAGAACGGGTCGCTATGTGGCGCCCGGATACGAGGAGTTGCCAGAGTGTCCCGGCTACTCGGTGTGGCGTCACTATTATGAACGCCTGTATGGGGCATTGCCTCTACGGGAACGGTTGCTGTGGTCGTGGCGAGACCTGATCAGAGTGAGTATATTGGCTTTGCGATGGCTACGGCTCTCGGTCCGCTCTCTGGGCTAGAGCCGCTGAATCGACTTGCCGATAAGTTTGTCCCTGGCTTTCCAAAAAAGGGTGCTGGGATTGATCACGACAATGAAGACCTTGCGTAACTGATCTTCAGGGCAGTTCAGCTCCCGGACCCCGTGCCAGGCGTGACCGTTGTTATTAAAAAGCATACTGGCGTTGCCTACTGATTTGCAGGGTATGACTTGTTCGAAGTCTTCGAAGGCAGGGGCCGAGTCCGGAGTCATTCTTCCGCCGTCATCCAATACCAGGGTTTCTCCACCCCAGCTCGGGTCCCAATCCTGTTCGGAGTTGAAATAAAAGATATGGGAGCCATACTCGCGATTGGCGTCGCAGTGTGGTGAAACGGAACATCCGTTGGGGGCGTAGTGCCAATGGAAACGGAACTCCGGATTGCGTATGTTGAACAGACGCGCGACGCTATTACGGTAGCGCTCGCTGCGCAGCTCACCGATAAACTCACGCCATGGCTCAGGCACGGCGGTATTATCCTCTGTATACTCCAGGGAGTACCTGTCGTGGGGTTGCTGTCCCGCCCTGCGTTGATCGCCGAACTTCTGATCTAGCAATTCCAGATCAGGCATGTTCTGCAACAACGCCTCGTAGCCCGCGGGCGTAAGCAGATTTTGGAGGTCGGCGTACGGGTAAGGTTTGCGCGCAAGGAACTCCTTGGCGGTGATCGCTTCCAGTTTGTCAAAATCGATGTAGGTTGTCATGGCTTCATTTTTTCATCTCATTGAGCCTCCCGACGCGGCCTGTCCTTCCGCTTCGGCGGCGGAATCGCCGGTTTCTTTGCCGTAGTCGAAGATTGGAGACAAGGTTGAGCTCACGAGTTCATCCATCTGCGCCACCTGCTGATCATCGAAGTAGTCGCGGTAGCCACCAACCTTTGCGCGTCGCACCTTGTACGAATCCGGGTTGCTTCGATCTTTCGGGGTCAGACGACTGCCGCTTCGCCAGAAGTAGTCTTGACGCTCCAGCTTGCGCAGGTTCTCTACCGAAGCAAACTCGACCGCGTCTTCCAGGTGCTCCTGCGTCACCGGCGCGCCGAGAAAGTCGACAACACGCTCCAGTTGCTCCACCGGATTTTCGCGCATGTCTTCGTAGCGCACCATTAGAAGATTTTTCAGTTTGGGCCGTTCACTGGCCCATAGGTTCAGGACTTCGACGATCCTGGGCAGCCCCACGTTCGGATCCATGACGAAATCATACATGGAGATCTCCGAGCCATGGGGTGGGTATCGATTCATGACCATTTTGTCTGGGCGCATACGGTGTTTCCATTGGAAGAACTGCGACACCGCGACGTCTTGCGGGCGACGCACCAGTAGCACCACCTTCTTATCATAGTAGTCCCGCTTTGAATCGCGGTTTCCCGTGTAGTTCTTCAGGTAGTTGTCGTGGGTCCAGAAGATTGCCGGCACCGCGGAGTTCATCCGGTGAAAGTTGTCGAAGCCCATTATGATGCGCTCGGGCAAGGCGTAAGTGAGTTGGTAATAGCGCGACAGCAGGATACGCAGCCAGGTGCGCCCGCTCTTGCCGTGAGAGGCAACGACGTAATCGGTGCGCTTGTACTTGAGGAACTCCTCGCGTCCGCGCCGCCAGCGCTCGAGCGCCAGGGCCTTTTCCTGGGGCAGAAAGACAGATATCGCCTTTACCGAATAGCGAATCAGGCGCTTTCTGATCATAAAAACGATATGCATCCGAGGCCTCCTTGGTGGGCCGGACCGGTAACGGTCACTCATTATAATATAGTGGGGGACGTTGCAACAGGCTGATCTGATATAATAGATTTCATGAAGGATGACTCGACAAGTGCCACCCGGCTGTGCCTGGCCTCACCGATATTTTTTCCGACCTATGGGGGTTCGCATGCGCGGTATATGCGCTATTTACCGGGACTGCGACAGCAGGGTCTGGATGTCCGCGTGTTCGCAGGAACACCCATGAAGGACGATGTCACACCTGGGGACGTTGTAGACCGCTGGAACACTTTCACGGTTGGCCAGATGATGCCTCAAGATGTGGTAAACGGTACGCCCGTACACCGCGTGCGCTTACCGACAGAAAAGGGCTGGTCCCGTCGCCTGAAGTTTAATCAGAGCCTGTTCGGCTTCTGCCGGAATCCCGCTTACCAACCGGACGTGTTGCAGTGGGTGGGTACAATAAGAGTCGCCAGTATCCCCTGGATAAGACGCTTGCGCAGCATGGGTGTCGCTACGCTGTACTCCGTGACCACGACATCGAAGGTCATGCGCAAGAGAAAATGGCTGGACCTGCGGTTGCTGCGTTATCGCCTCATTTTTAATGCCTTCGATTGCATCGTTACCAACAATACGCCGCTGGGCGACTCCCTGAGGGATATGGGGGTGACCTCGCGTATCGAAATAATCCCGAACGGCGTTGACCTCGAGCGCTTTCGTCCAACCCGGTCGCGCGAAGATACCTGCGCGCTGCGTGATTCGCTTGGGATCGGAATCGATGAGCTCATGATCGTCACGGTCGGCGCGGTCATTGCGCGCAAAGGCAGTGATCTGCTCGCAGAGGCCTGGGGCCGCATCCACCGCGAGCATCCCAACACCCATTTGGTGTTCGTAGGTCCCCGTTATGACCGCTCACCGCACCATAGGGAGTTCCAGCAGCGGGTCGACGCCCTGGCCGCGGAGTCGGGCGCACCCGAGCGCATTCACTTTGCAGGTCTCATCGACGAAGTGCCGGATTATCTACGCGCGGCGGACATCTTTGTATTGCCCTCGAAGCGTGAGGGGATGCCGAACTCGGTGATAGAGGCAATGGCTTGCCGGACGCCGGTCGTGATGACGCCTTTCGTTGGCCTCTCCGACGATCTCGGTCAACCCGAGGAACAGTACCTGCTCGCACAGCACAATCCAGAGTCCCTGGCAGAGACCATCGGGCGGCTCATTCGGGATCATGAGCTACGCGATTCACTTGCCGAGCGCGCTCTGTGCTGGATAAAGAACAATATGGCTATAGAGCGAAGTATCATACGCTATGCCTCGCTCTACAAAGAACTTGCCAAGCGCTAGCCAATGTAGAGGCAAAAATGGCGCATTTAATTTCACTGAAAAGCTGGAAAAAAACACCTGTTTTGGACTGTTCTACCAAAATAAAAATACAGGTTCATGCATAGATCAAGGGTTCGTGAATGGCTGGCGAACTCAGTGCTGGTCATCGGCTCTATTTTCCTGGCCCTGGTTCTGGCCGAGGTAAGTCTTCGGGTCGCCGGGTTCTCATACCCCACAATCTGGCGCTTCGATAGCATTACAGGAAAATCCTTGCTTCCGGGTGCTGAGATGTGGAACCATGAAGAAGGCCACGCTCTCATCCGTATAAATTCGGATGGGCTTCGCGACAGGGAGCACGCGATAGAAAAACCGAACAGTACACTTCGTATTGCCATTCTGGGTGATTCCTACGCAGAAGCTGTACAGGTGCCCGGAGAAAAAGCATTCTGGAGTATTCTGGAAAAAAAATTGGCAGGTTGCCCGAAACTCCAGGGTAAGCAAGTCGAAGCCATCAATTTTGGCGTTTCGGGATTTGGCACTGTGCAGGAGCTGCTTACACTCAGGCACAAGGTATGGAAATACTCGCCAGATATCGTAGTGCTCGCATTCCTTACCGGAAATGATATACGCAACAATACGAGGGAACTTCAGAGAGGGGGAAACCAACCCTACTTCATATACCAGGACGGTAAGCTAGTCCTTGACGACAGCTATCTCGATAAAGCCAAATCACGATTGAGGGGTAGCATTCTGGGGGATTGGTGGTTCGCATCCCTGGCCCACTCCCGGACTTTGCAACTGCTCGTCAAATTTGGCAACTATCTGGACCAGCGCAAGAACGTAGAACAGCGGGAAGCCAGGAAAAATGCCAGGCGAGTTCACGAAAGAGGTCTCGCTCTGGAGATATACAGCCCGCCAACAGAGCCAGCCTGGATCGAGGCCTGGAATGTCACAGAAGACCTTCTGCGCATGATGAATGCCGACATCAGCGCGCATGATGCAACCTTTTTTCTGGTTACTTTAAGTAACGCGGACCAGGTGAATCCGGATCCAGTAAAGCGGCAACAGGTTGCGGCATCACTCAACGTCAATGACCTGCTTTACCCCGACAGGCGCATTCAGCGCCTTGCCGAAGAGGAGAATATTCGATTCGTCATGCTGGTCCCACCGCTGCAGGCATGGGCTGAACAACACGGAAGATGTGTGCATGGATTCGAAAATGCTACTCCGTGTGGTGGGCACTGGAACGAAGAGGGCCACCGCCTGGTTGGCAATATTATTGCCGAAAATATCTGCCGGTCTCGTCCCCAAAAATAGAACATCTCATATCGTAAAATTCGGCGCCGATGATCCAGTGGTGACGCAGGTGAGGAGAAAACGCCGGGTCAGTGGCATGGAGGCCGGAGGTGAAGGGTGGACACGTAAGCGGTCACGGAAATTCATTTGCGACCAGGGGGCTGCGATCAGCCCGAGGGGCGCCAGGGAGTGCCCGAGTCGTAAATATTGGGTGAATCCACCGATAGTCTGCATACCCCTGGTATGATCGGGTTTCCACAGGCATAGGGCACCCCCAGGGCTATGGTTTCCTACAACGCTAAAGGGTGCGGCTCTTTTGAAACGAC
>JAUXGQ010000218.1 GCA_030621975.1 Gammaproteobacteria bacterium
GGGCTGAGCCTGCGAAGCCCAACAATTTACCGATTTGGTGCCAATCCCTGTTGGACTTCGCAAGCTCAGCCCAAGCTACGGGGTAATGTGACAAAGTAGAAGTACCATTGTACAACTAATATCCCTTCCTTTCCTGTTCCGTAAGTTGCCTCCAGTAACCCCGCTCCTTCTGAGGATTTCGTGCCGGGAAGGTGTCAGGAAAATTTACATCCGACGATTTAACTGAGGAATTATTAAAACCTAACTGTTTGATTAAATAAACAACTATATAAATGGAATGTAAGTTGCATACTTTAGATAGGTCTTTGGGTTCTTGGTGCTTCGACGCCAAGGTAGCTTACGGGGGGGAGAGAAGGGGAGGCAGAGCCCTTAGCCGCGATGCCCCGCCTGGATCAGTTGGATTTAATTGACCCCGTATTGGGATTTGGAGCCACTTTATGAAACATCTATTGTGCAAGGCCTTTGTTCTGCTCGTTGTTACGGTGCCTTTTGCCACGCCAGCCGTGGCGATTGATCCCAAGTTTTCCATCGATCCTGCGTCACCGTCCATCGACGGATTAGACATTACACCGGATGATGTTCTGGAAAAGGGACCTGCAGTTTACACGCAGGGCAGAGACCTTGGTCTCAAAGACGACTTCTTTGCTGGCGCATTCGACGTGCTCAACGCCTTATCCTATGGTAAAGATCCCATTACCAAACCCCTTTATTTTTCTGTCGATCGGGTCGCAGTCGGTTTACCCGGAACTGCCGTCTATGCCCAAGCCGCGCCAGGTGTGGAGGAAGCAGCCGGAGATGTGTTCAAGACCTGGGCCTCGCCAATACAAAGGACCAACGTGCTGTTTATCGATGAAACAGAACTCGGTCTGATACCTGGCTTTTTTGGCGATGACTTGGATGCCCTGGACCTGGATCAACAGCCCACACCCTGGACTTACTACGCCTTCGATTCCCTCTCCTTCAGCAATGACTTCGGATTTGGAACCCGGGCCAATGACATATACGCGAGCTTAGGCCAGGGTGATCAGAAAATTTACTTTGATCTGGAGGCATTGGGCTTCGATCCTTTCGACGACCTCGATGCATTGGTTCTTCTGGATGTGCTGAATAACGGGATCGTGAACCCAGGTGTAGACCAGGCGCTCTTCTCATTGAGTACCTTTTCGCCCAGCACTTTCACCTATTCTGGACTCAACTACCTTCCGGGTGTGCTGGAGCACATGTCACCTTCGGACATTCTCTGGACCGATTTCAGAGAGTGGAGGTTGTTCGCCGCAGCCGAAAATCTGGGCCTGCATGCGGACGATGAGCTTAACGCGCTGGACACAGTGCCCGAGCCGGCTTCTTTGGCACTTTTCGGAATTGGACTCTGGGGATTGGTGAGACTGCGCCAACGGAAAGTTCGGGACGCATAATGGAGAGCCCACCCCTGCCGTAGGATGTGCTGAACGCAGTGATCTGCCTTTCACGATTGTTGGGTTTCGCGCTCACAGCTCATCACATTTTTCTGTTTCGGCTGGCGCAGACCTCCCTTCGCCCTTGATCCGTGGATCTCGCGGGCGAAAAGCCCCCTCAGTTGCCGGATTGCAGGGCTTGATCCTTGGCGCTCTCTCCCCGTCGATCAGGGCGCAAACCGTATGCCTATGACGCCCTCTGTGAAGGACTCGTTGCCGGCAACCCCAATGAGCAGATTCGTATCTATCTCTTCGGCGGATGTCAGCGTCGTGGTTATCTCGACCTCTTCGCCACTGGCAATCGAGTCCACCAGGAACAGATCTTCCGACAGAACCAGACTGCCGGCGGGCACGTCGTCCGGGAGGGTGATATCCACCACCACGTCGGTTGCAACCTGCTCGCCGAGGTTTTCCACCTTAAAGCTCAGTGGGATCTCAACGGTTCCACTTCCGAAAGCCTCAAGTTCGACCACCTCGGACGCGACATGGAGAACCGGCGGGACTTCCAGCGGCTGCTCGATCAACTCAGTGTGGGACCCTGCTGCCGTGCTGATGACTCTGAGCTCTATTGGCAGGTGGGCTGCGACCCTGCGTTCCTGCGGTGTGAGTAGGAAGTCCAGAATCGTGGTGGCCCCCGGTGCCAGTGGTGGGATGGGCGCGGAATCCGGCCCGGAGACAACTATATGGTCCGGGATTTCCAGACTTAACTCTATGCCGCTGATCGGGAGGCTGGTCGGATTGACCAGCGCCAGCGACAGGGTAAAGGGGTCCGTCGGCCCGATGTCGTCAGGGCCATCGACGGTGACCTCGTAGCCCGGGCGAACTTCGAAGCCCATAGCTACCAGATCGTCGATCTCGTCGCCAGCGAATTCGAGTTGCGCCATATAGCCGTCGTTTGGATAGTCCGTGTCCGTCAGGACGAGGCTGATTGGACGCCCAATTGCGCTGCCGGCCGGGATGGTGATGGTCTCATCCAGTTCATAGAGGGACTCGCCAGGCACGCCGGTGCCAGAGATGCCGAGCACCGGATCGCCAAAGGCCTCGCGGTCGTCACCTGTCGCGGCAACCCGGTAGATACGGAACTTGAGCAGGCCCTCCGCGGCAACAGGCAGGGTGTTATCAACTTGGAGGGTTCCGGTCAGCGTATCGCCGACCCGATAGCTATCGCTGTTCAATGTGATACGCAGGTGTTCGCTCTCCTCGGCCACTGGTGGGTCTGGCAGGTTGCACCCTGTTAAATCGTACTTCTCGCTTTCGCACTTCTCGAACAGGGCATCTTTGGACTGGGTGTTGTGGTGCTTTGCCCGGGACGTTGCGAAGTCCATGCGGATCAGACCGTTATTGATCTTCCAGGCATTGTTGCCGACAGCAACCTCATAGGCCTTTTTACCGTACGCGAACGTACTGCGCGGTGAACTTCCCACCCAGTCGGCGGCCTTGTCCCTGGCGCGATTATTCCGGCTGGGGGTGACATAGTCCATGGCATCATAGACATACCATTTGTCAGTACCGTTGGGTGGGGTCTTCAGAAATGCCTCCGTCCAGACGTGATAATTGAACCCGCCGTCCTGTATATCCGTGGCCGGTCTGGCGGCAATGCCGATCGATCGCTCGAATGCCGTCAGGTTGTTTGCATAGTCATTGCACTGGCCGGGGATGGCGTAGAGCTCCTGAGTATTACTGAAGGCCGCCCTGAACTGTTGGGGCGAGATGCGGGCATATTTCCCCGGGGTGTGGAATGGGCGAGTGCTTTTGCCAATATAGTAAATGGTATTTGATACCGCCTGCATAAGGCCCTCGGAGGCCTCGTGCGGCACGGTTTGACCGTCGGCCGCGTAGATCGCCATTGCGAACACCTTTTCGCTGAACGGGTCCTGCGTATAGCCGCGTTCGCCAAAAAAACCGAACCGTTGCTTCTTGATGCGCTTTCCGTCGACGGTCTCGTAACTGATCTTTCCACTGCCGTCTCGAATGGGATGGCGGGTATCTTGCGGGCTATACCAGATCGACCGGATATCGCGCGTGCTTTTCCGGATCACCTTGTCGTAGAGATACGCTTTTTCGTCCTTCCCAGAGAGGGCGGTTAGTTTGTCAAAGATCGCGTAAAACTCGCACCGGCCAAGGGTGACTTCCCGGCTCCTGCCATCCACCGGCGGGCGTACCGCGACCGCTCTGATCTCATAGAGCCCGATCGGGATGTCGTCCGGTACCTTCCAATTCCTGTCGTTGCTCCAGTCCCATGTCGCAACGGTAAATCCTCCATTGTTGCTGACCTTCGATACCCGCTTGACCAGTGTCCTCTTCGTTTTGTCCGTAATATCCACTTTATAGATATCAAACACCGTGGTCGCATTGACGCTGCGGACCTTGATGATCGGCTTGTCCTGCCCGCGACGGAACACTCGTTTATGGAAGAGGCGTCCGCGGTATTTTGCACGTCCGCCGCTGATTATCGGAGTCGACGCGCAGGGCAGGTGCAGGTAACGGACCCGACCGCGGTTAGCGAATAAGTCCACCACGGCCCGATTGTAAGGGGCGAGCAGCACATTGCCGTAGATTCTGGCCTCGTCACCGTCATAGACAAATGTAATGCGGTTTGGCTCTTCACCGCCGCAGCATGGCGTGGGCTGTCTGTTGGTAAAGCAATTGAATATGGACGGGTGGACGGTTCCCGTGTCAATCCCATCCACCGGATGTGTGGCGGTATAGCGAATGGCCTCGTCCGCAAGCCTTATTGAGAGTATTGCCGAAGAGCCTGCAACCGGAGGGCTATCCCCGACGAACTCGTGGTCATACTCCAGAGTAAGTGAGCACTGCTGCGCAATACCGAACTTCGGCGCGCAGAGAAAGATCAGTACTGTGAGTAGAAAGCGCGCGATTGAAATGATTTGTCTCATAACAATATATAGGGCATTAGTGCATTTTCGGGATACCCTTCTGAGAAAAAACCGATCCCGGGGTGAAGGCAATTAATCCCATCTCTGTATTGCCGCGCAAACACCGACTTGCTCGGGTGCGCGGTTCTACAGAATTAATGCTTCACATAAGAGGTTCTTGCAAAACTCTTAAATCCCCTCTCCCGGGGGAGAGGGGGCGTTTTGCAAGAGCCTCATAACTTACAGAATAGCTATTTTTTGTGGAAATACCAGCGCTGTTTTAGGGCCGCGGAAAGAATAAATTGTCCCATAATGCGCAGGATATCAACCCGGGCTCAAGGCGCAGATAAGGTAACTTCTCAATAACTCGGGGGCAAACGGGTAGGGTGGATCAAGGAGCGCAGCGACGGATCCACCAACGCGACCTAGCCTGGTGTATCCGCTCCGCTTGATACACCCTACATTTTA
>JAUXGQ010000247.1 GCA_030621975.1 Gammaproteobacteria bacterium
AGGGGACAGGTTTATTTTTTTAAAAAAATAAACCTGTCCCCTTTTTGATCCGTATAACGTATATTCCGCGAATCCAGGCAGCTTCATTTCCTGGTGTTTCCACCACAACTACCGGGGGAACATCCAACCAACGTTAAGCTGCGCTTCGTAATCGGGATTACCCTTGGAACGGCCCCAACTGGGGAAGTAATAACCCCCAACTCGAAGATCGAGCGCATGCCCCTCGCCCATATCTAAGGTCCTGCCGATGCCCATCCCGAGGGGAACCGCCCAACTGTTGCCGTTCCCTCCCTTGGTCTTATGATCGTAAGAGACGGTATTGTTGTAGTAAAGGTACGCACCGGGCATGGACTTGAAGTTAAAAAACAGCGAAGGCTGTAGCGAGGTGGTGCTGAAGTCTCCGTCAAAGCCCCAGAGGTGGCCGCCCAGGATAGAATATGCCCAGGGGCCGGAATCGCCGACAAGCACGGCACTGGGTCCCGCGCCCCCGCCCGCGCCCGCCACATCATTATCGCTACGCGTTCGCCAGGAGATCTGAGGCCCCAGCCCCCATTTCACAAAGCCCTCCTGGCCCAGCGGCGCGACCCAAACCTGCGTCACGATGTCGCCAAGACCCCACTGCCTGCCCTTATCTTCGATACCCGAATCCCTGTCTTCTGGATTGGCCAAGCCGGGCAGGTCGGTAGTGGATGTTATCCCGATGAAGGGAATCGATGCTCTGGGTATGATGCTAACACCCAGCTCCTCGACGACAAACGCGTGCACGGGCTGGACCTCAAACCGGTAAGATTTGTCGTTTTTCGGCCCTGCGCGGAAACCGACCTTGCTGTCTGTTTCGATGGCAGAAATGGTGGCCATCGGGTCCTGTAACAAAGCGGCCAGCTCGGCCGCTTTGTCTGCGCTCACCCTCACAGGCAGGGCACAGACCAGCCCAACACAAACCACTAGCAATGTCTGTTTATCCATAGTTCTTTATCTTTTCCTCACGAGATCTATGCAGCTTTATCTTTCCCATTTTCACCCTCTCAAAAACTGACGGCAAAATTGAACATCACCGAGTCGTCATCGGTCCGGTCTCTGTGTTGCAGGACCTTCTGGACGCGTAACGCCGCCATCACCGGCATCTCTCCGATCTCAGTACCGTACTGAACGATAGGCCCGACCCCCCAAGCTCGCCCTTTGAGGTTACCCACTACCGCACCCCGTCCGCTGTCGCCGGTTACCTGGTGGTAGAAGTAGCCGAACAGCCCCGCTTGCCAGCCTTTACCAAAACGCTTGCCCAGCGCCCAGTCGAAGTGGAACTCGTCGCCCGAGTTGTAATTGGTTTTGTCGTTTCTGAGGTTGACCGCGTACATGATGCGCTGAGACAGTTCGATGCCCGTTGGCTCGTGAAACAGGGTGTACGAGAAATTCGGCTGAATCGTCCAGCGGTTCTTGCCCGTGTTGAGGACCTCGCCCCGAGAGTATTTACCCCAGGTGCTGACCACAAGGAGGCCGGGCGCGTAATCGAGGGACAGTCCTTCCTGCCCCAGAAAGTCGTCTTTATGCCAGCCGATGGTCATCTCAAGGCCGGGATCGCCCCGGTTCATGAACTTATGCCCATGCTCGTTATCTGCGGTTTTAGAGCGGTATCTGCCATTGAGCGTTATGAAAGGAAACACACCCATGACTTTGTAGCGGGCGTCCCAGGCATCGATCTTGCCGGCAAAGGTGGGCAGGAAAAAATTGGCGGTGATATCGATATCCAGATTGCTAATCAAATTCCCGCCAAAGGTAAAGTTCTGCGAAATGGTTACTGGCATGTACTGCGTGAAGTTGGCGAAATGGAAGCCGGGTTCCGGAATCAGGCCGGCTCCAAAGGCCACCATACCCATCCCCCAATTGCTTGCTCCGCTTTCCACCGCGACCGTTGAGGACGGAAATGCGACGGAAGCCGCCACCAGAATCATTGTGCCGGCACGAGTTTTGAAGCCCGCACACAAGCGTTTCACGAAAACGCGCATAGTTATCCACTCCCTCATGTTCGTTACAAGCTTCCAGACGATGCTGCCTGTTTGCCTGGAGTATTTATCTGGTTCTACGTCACCCCATAAGCCACCACGGCCTTGGGTAATGCCGGTCCAGCCTCGCCGGAACGGAGCCCCACAAATGGGCCAAGGCAGTCTTGCGTCCTTGGCAAAGGTGCTCGCGATTCCCTCTGCGGGACGCGTCTTGCCTTGGCCCATTCATGGGGCTCCGAGTCGCAACCTGTTTTATGAGACAGGACACTGGAGCGCCCCTTCACTTGATCCTCTCCTCCAGTGGGGGAGAGGAAACGCCCCTCATGAACGCGCGCGGTCAGTGCGCCGAGCCACCGGCCGCCGGCTTCTCCGGGATCAACGCCCGGGCATCATGAAGGAACAGCGACCGCAGCTTGTCCCAGAAGTCGCCGCCGAGCACGAACAGGCCCCCCAGCACAACGAGGCCACCGCCAACGGCATACGGAAGCGGGTCCTCCATGAAGCCTGGGATCTGGTCGGCAAAATAGAGCGACACCCATCCAAAAAGGATCGGCACCCAGAACATCACGAGACCGATGGTATAGCGCCCGCGGCTCACCTCCTTGGGTGGACCATACAGCTTGAGAAACCCGAATACCCGGTTCTTTATATAGGCGAAGCCGGGTTTTCCCATGACCGCTACCGCAAGGATGCCGAAGACCTCTCCGCTCGCGAGAAAGACCCCCGAGAGCGTGGCGGTCATCGTCGCCGACAGACCAAGTGCCGCCACCACAGGTATACCCACAATCGGCGATATTATGCTGAGCGCAAATATCGCAACCCCTAACTTCAAGCGCCAGCCTGCCGCTGGCTGCTCAGACGCAATCACTTGTTCGCTCATCGCATTTCTCCCGGTTGAGTTTAGTGGTGGTGGGGATAGGGCAGGATATTGCCGCACTGCTGACTGGCCGAGATCTCGAAAGCTTTCTCCGCCCAGGACGAATCGCCTAGGTCGAGGGTGTGCAGATCCGGGGTTGCGCCTCGCGCCTCACCGATCCTGCCCACCGTCGCGGCCCGGAATTCATCCTGCACGGCTTGTTCTCGTTGCATGGCACAAATTTCCCCGTCTATCGAAAACAGCCCCGTAAACAGTCCTCCCCCCCTTGGAGGGTGTCGCAAAAGGCTCTAAATGTAGGCCGGATAAGTGAAACGCATTCGGCAATCCATTGATTTTCGGTGGATGCGCTGCGCTTATCCACCCTACATTTCCCTTTTACAACACCCTCCTTGGGGGAGAGGAAACGCCCCCTATGGACGTGGTGCACAGCTATCCGTAGGCTTTTTCGCCCTCTTTTCCTGGCAGACCATGGGGATAGAGCAGGATCTTGCCGCACTGCTGGGTCGCGGAGATCTGGAAAGCCTTCTCCGCCTCCCACATCGGGAACTCGTGGGTAACGACGACGTCCCACATCCGCTGCACCTCCTTGTTACGGAGCGTACGGATGATGCCGGGCCGGTCGATCCGACGGGAATCGATAGTGCCCATGAGCTTCAGGTTCTTCTCGGCGATCGCTGCATAGGGATCGATCCGCAGTTCGCGGTTCGGGTTGCGGAGGTTCTCCTGGAAATAGACGACGCCGTCGTGGCGCACGAGATCGATCGCGGTATTCATGGTCTCGCGATCGCTGGTGAAGTCGGCTACCTTGTCGGGTCCGACGCCGTCGGTGAGATCGAGCACCTGCTCGGTCCACTTCGGGTCGCGCATGTCGACAATGTGTAGATCGGGGGTGCCCCCGCGCGCCTCGCCGATCTTGCGCACCGTCTCGGCCTGGAAGTCGTCGGGTGCCGCCACGATCACCCGCGCGCCCCGGAACAGGCCTACGATCGGATGTGAAAGCGAGAACTGGCGCTGACCGGAACCGACGAGAAGCAGGGTATCGACCGCCTTCACCTCCATGAACTCCTGCGCGCAGTACGCCATGCCGACCGAGCACTCTGCCGCTATCGCGTAGCGGAAGTCGAGGTCGTCCGGCAGCAAGGTGCAGATCCCCTCCTCGGCAAGCCGGTACTCCGCCATCGCCGCCCACCCGGATTGCGAGTCGTTTTTGCGCTCGATTGGCGCGAGGCCGTCTACGAAGAACTCGGGCGCCATCAAGCTGCTGCCGGCGCGCGCGCCGCCGCCCGCCAGGCTGGTGCAATGGGCCTGGCTGAGACCGTTACGGCAGGCGAAGCAGCGCCCGCAATAAGCGCCGTGCGAGATCAGCACCTTGTCACCCGGCTTAAACGTCGTCGACTCCGGCGCCTCCACCACCGTGCCCACGCCCTCGTGGCCGCAGCCGTAGAGAGGGCTGTCGAACCATTCGTGGACATGGTCGGTGTACATGCGATCGTCCACGCACATGGCCGCGATTTCGGATTTCACCAACACGCTTCCCGGTTTCACCCGCGGATAC
>JAUXGQ010000036.1 GCA_030621975.1 Gammaproteobacteria bacterium
CCGTGTCCACGTTGGAGCGATCGAGCGGGGCCACTACACCCTTGAAGGTCTCAAATGCTTCCATCTTATAGTTTCCTCGCATCCACGAAACGCCCGGCTATGGCCGTCGCGGCGGCAGTCGCCGGACTCACCAGATGGGTGCGTCCGCCCTTACCCTGACGTCCTTCGAAATTCCGGTTGGATGTGGATGCACAACGCTCTCCCGGCTCAAGGCGATCCGCATTCATGGCCAGGCACATGGAACACCCCGGATCGCGCCACTCAAAACCCGCCGCCATGAAGATCGTGTCCAGCCCCTCTTTTTCGGCGTGCTGTTTGACCAGGCCCGATCCCGGAACCACCATAGCCAGCTTGATGTTGTCGGCGACCTTACGCCCCCTCACCACGGCCGCCGCTTCGCGCAAATCCTCGATACGGGAATTGGTGCAGGATCCGATAAAAATCTTGTCGAGATAGATCTCGGTCATGGGGGTTCCGGGCTCCAGCCCCATGTATTCCAGGGCGCGCCGCATACCGGCGACCTTGGTCGGGTCGGCCTCCTCAGCGGGATCGGGCACCGATCCGCTGAGAGGCACCACCATCTCCGGGGAGGTCCCCCAGCCCACCTGTGGCTCGATACCGGCGGCGTCAAGATGCACTTCCGTGTCAAACCGGGCATCGGCGTCGCTGTGAAGCCCCTTCCACACCGCCACCGCACGCTCCCATTCAGGACCGGAGGGGGCGTACGGCCGCCCTTTCACGTAGTCGATGGTCTTCGCGTCCACCGCCACGATGCCACCCCGCGCACCTGCCTCGATGGTCATGTTGCACACCGTCATGCGACCCTCGATAGACAGATCGCGTATGGCCTGGCCGGCAAATTCTATGACGTACCCGGTGCCCCCGGCGGTACCTATTTTCGCGATAATGGCCAGTACGATGTCCTTGGCCGTAACGCCCGGCACGACTTGTCCGTCCACGCTGACCCGCATGTTCTTCGATTTCTTCTGTATCAGGCACTGGGTGGCGAGAACCTGTTCCACCTCCGATGTCCCGATCCCGAAAGCGAGCGCACCGAACGCGCCATGGGTGGAGGTATGGGAATCACCGCACACCAGGGTCATGCCCGGCAGGGTGGCGCCCTGTTCCGGGCCTATCACATGTACTATGCCCTGCCGGAAATCGTCCATGGCGTACTCGGTAATCCCGAAATCGGCGCAGTTCCTGCCCAGGGTATCCACCTGCAGACGGGAGATGGGATCCGTGATCCCAGCGGCCCGATCCCGGGTCGGTATATTGTGGTCCGGGGTAGCCAGGTTCGCCCCGGGACGCCAGGGTTTGCGCCCGGCCAGGCGCAGGCCCTCAAAGGCCTGGGGTGAGGTCACCTCGTGCACGAGATGGCGATCGATATACAGCAGCGAGGTTCCGCCTTCGTCCGACCGCACCACATGCTCGTCCCAGAGCTTATCGTAAAGTGTTCTTGGGCTCATTTCTCATT
This sequence comes from Gammaproteobacteria bacterium, assembly GCA_030621975.1. Classification (GTDB taxonomy): domain Bacteria; phylum Pseudomonadota; class Gammaproteobacteria; order Chromatiales; family Chromatiaceae; genus JAUXGQ01. The sequence continues at coordinate 1,478 of JAUXGQ010000036.1, forward strand.
TCCGAACGACGTGAAACCGCGATTCTAAACGCTTTCTTCCCGTACTTCATGTTCACGACTGAGATATCGTTCGCATCCCGAACGAAAAGTAGACATCACAAACATCGAACTCACCCGTTCTGGAGTCAGGTCTTAACAGACAGGATGAACAGGATTTACAGCATCTTTGAGATGCTTGACTTTGCGTAGGGTGAAGTACACCCGATGGCCTCGTCGTCAAGATTGACCTTCGGAAGGTACATTTCGAAATCCTGTCCATCCTGCGAAATCCTGTTAATCCTGTCCGTTGTCCAAAGCGTGATGTGCGATCGTCCACCTGGTGAGAGAGGTGCGACAGGGATGGCGCGCTTACGCACCTACCGACGGAAATCCGGTTTAGTACCGGTGGTCAATCCATCTCCAGGCCACCAGCGCCGCGAGGCCGGCCACGGCGGCAGAGACGAAAAAGGTCTTTTCCGGTCCGATGCCGGTCCACAGGTATCCACTGTACAGACTGCCGATGGCGCCGCCAGCGCCGAAACTCAAACTGCTGTAGAGTGCCTGCCCCCGCCCCTGGTGCCGGCCGGTAAAATAATGATGCACCAGATGGATTGCCGCCGCGTGAAAGGTGCCGAAGGTCGCAGCATGCAGGGTCTGGGCGCCCACCATGACCAGGGGAGAGTCCGGCAGTCCACCCGTCAACAACCAGCGAAGCGCGGCCAGCAGCAGACTGACCAGCAGCACGCGACCGGCTCCGAAGCGGCGCAGAATACGGTGCATCCCCAGAAATACCAGCACCTCTGCTATGACGCCCACAGCCCACAGCCATCCAATCATACCACTGGAGTAACCGTGATCCTTCATATAAATAGAGTAAAAGGCGTAGAAGGCCCCGTGTCCCGCCTGCATCAACAGGCAGACCGCCAGAAATGCGAGGACTTCCGGCCGCTTCAGGACGGAAACCAACGAAGGTTGATCCTCGTTTACGACCAGCCCCTCCCTTTCGGAAACCAGAAGGCTGGCCAGCCAGACGCCGACAAAGGATAGCAGCACCGCTTGCGGCACCAGTGCGGCATCCCGCCACTCAAGGGCCTTACCCAGCACCACCACGGTTAATATAAAGCCGACCGAACCCCAAAGCCGGATATGTGCGTAACGGTGTATTCGATTACCCAGATAATTGAACGTCACCGCTTCGAACTGAGGCAGCGATGCGTTCCAGAAGAAGCTGAACAGGGACATGACCAGCGCCAGCGGCCAGAATTCCCGGGCCAGGAACACGCCGGCGAAGGTCAACCATGCGAGCAGGGAGGCGAGTCGCACGATCGCCATACGGCGTCCCGTGTGATCGGCAATCCACCCCCAGACATTGGGCGCGACAATCTTGGTCGCCAAGATAACCGCCATGAGTTCCCCGATCTCGGCAGGCCCGAATCCCAGTGTCTGAAGATACAGGCCCCAGTAGGGTACGATGACGCCCAGCGCCGCAAAATAGAAAAAGTAGAATCCGGAAAGACGCCAGTAAGGCATGACGAATATTTGATCGGCGAGCAACCTCAGCCAGCACGGATCCGGTCGACTGGTGTTAGCCTCGGCCCACGGTTAATGGCGAGTCAAAATCCCGTCCTGTGGGCGGGGAGATGCTACACATCCCGCCGCTGGGGATTTGCGGGTATAACGGGTGTTTCCGGGTGTACGTCCATATTCTGCGCGCGGTGGCGCAGGACATGGTCCATCAGGGTGATAGCCAGCATCGCTTCAGCTATGGGCGTGGCGCGTATGCCGACACAAGGATCATGGCGTCCCTTGGTGATCACCTCGGTCGCCACACCTTTCACATCCAGGCTGCGGCCCGGGATGCGCAAACTCGATGTGGGCTTGAGGGCGATGCTGACGACGATATCCTGGCCACTGGAGATTCCGCCCAGGACCCCGCCCGCGTTGTTGCCGAGGAACCCCTCGGGCGTCATCTCGTCCCGATGCTCCGTCCCTTTCTGTTCAACGCTCGCGAAGCCTGCGCCGATCTCCACCCCCTTGACGGCATTGATACTCATCAGGGAGCGGGCAATCTCGGCGTCCAATCGATCGAAAACAGGCTCTCCCAGCCCTGGGGGTACACCTGACGCCACCACCGTAATCCTGGCGCCGATGGAATTGCCTTCCTTACGCAGGGCATCCATATAGGCCTCGAGTTCAGGCACCTTTTTCGCATCGGGACAGAAGAAAGGATTCTGCTCCACCTGATCCCAGTCGAATTGTTCTACGCGGATCGGACCCAACTGGGCCAGGTACCCCCGGATCCGAATGCCGTAACCTTCCGCGAGGTACTTCTTGGCGATGCCGCCGGCCGCCACGCGCATCGCCGTTTCCCGGGCGGAGGAGCGCCCCCCACCCCGGTAATCCCGGATCCCGTACTTCTGCGTATAGGTGTAATCCGCATGCCCCGGCCGAAAGCGGGACATGATCTCCGAATAATCCTTGGAGCGCTGGTCTTCGTTATAAATGATCAGGCCGATGGGTGTCCCGGTGGTTCTGCCCTCGAATACACCGGACAGTATCTGTACCCTGTCCGATTCACGACGCTGGGTCGTATGCCGGGAGGTACCCGGACGACGCCGGTCAAGGTCCCCCTGCAGGTCGGCCTCACACAACGCCAGCCCCGGCGGGCAGCCGTCTACGATACAGCCAATCGCGGGACCGTGACTCTCGCCGTAAGAGGTAACCGCGAACAATTTGCCAATGGTGTTTCCGGACATGGGGGTATTGTACCCGGTCAGTAATTTTTCACCACAGAGACACAGAGAGCACAGAGATTTGATTTATATGCTTATCCGGTTGCCTCAGGACCCCGGCCCGCGTCTCCATGCATTCCTCGAAGCCGCGACCAATGGGTGACAATTTCGTTTCGTGAGCATACGCCTGCGTTCAGTACGCTCTGGGCAACGCCGTAGGCCCCAAGTAGTTGGGTGTGCAGCCTCGCCCAGGCGGCACAGTTCCGGTACGGCAGGTTCCGAGGGTCTCCTGCCAAAGGTTCTGGCACGCTCCTGAGTTAACCGGATAAGCATATTGATTTAATAGAAGGACCCGGCGGGCACGACGGTCAGATCCTCGTCATTCAGCCAGGCATCGATGGCCCTCAGATCCTCGATGGAAAGGATGCTGGCCGCCCGTCTGAGGCTCAGGCCGTTGAGTATGTATTTGTACCTTTGTTCAGAGTAGTCCCGCTCGTTCTCGAACATCCTGCGCTGGACATCCAGGACGTCGATGATGGTGCGGGTCCCGACCTCGTAGCCGGCCTCGGTGGCATCCAGGGCGCTCCTGGCCGATACGGTGGTGGCCTTCAACGCCTGCACCAGGCCGATAGATGACTCGACCCCCCGGTAGGAGTCACGCACATCCCGGTTGACCTCGCGCCGCTGCGCATCCAGTCTTTCCTGGGCCTGATTGAGATCATCTCGGGCCTGTCGCACGCGGGAGCTCACACCGCCGCCCAGGTACAGCGGCACATTCAATACCAGACCAATCCTATTGGTGTCAACATGGCTGCCCGTACTGCCCGTGCTGTGATCTTTCGTCATAGACGCCTCGAGATCCAGGGTCGGATAGTGACCGGAGCGTTCCACCTCGATATCCTTCATGGCGAACTGTGCTTCATTGACCGCGGCTATGATAGCCAGGTTCTGCTGTTGGGCCGCCTGGCTCCATTGCTCCATGTCCTGGGGTTCGGGCATCTGCAGCGCTATCTGCTCCTGGAGTCGAGACAATGCCTTGACCGTGTCGGGCTTGATGATGACGTGCAGGGCCTCCCAGGCGTTGTCCAATTGGTTCTCGGCGAAAATGACCTCCGATCTGGCCCGATCGAAGGCTGCCTGTGCCTCCAGGACATCGGTGATGGCGATCAGTCCCACCTCGAAACGCTGCTTGGCCTGATCCAGTTGCCGGGCGGTCGCCTCCTTGTTGGCCCCGGTGAAGGTCAGCGTGTCCTTCGCCAGCAGTACATTGAAATAGGCCTCGGAGGTACGAAAGATGAGGTCCTGCTGGGCCACCCCGTAGTCGGCGTTGGCGCTGGCGATGGTATTGTCGGTCTGATCCAGCTGTATCCAGAGTCCACGATTGTACACCCTTTGAGTCAAACCTATACTGGCCTGGTTCTGGCTGAAGGTCGAGTCGTCGCTATTGCCCCGCGTTGCACCGGCAAAGCTGTTACTGCCAGCGTCATGTACGTCCCTGTTCACCCGGTCGGTCCTACCGGTTGCTTGGACATTGGGCAACAGCGGCGCCAACGCCTGGGGACGCGACTCCAGTGCGGCATTGCGTTGCGAGCGTGCCGCCGCCAAAACAGGATCATTGCGCAGTGCCAGTTCGTAGACCTGCAACAGGTCCTCTGCCGCAGCCCATGGGCTGCCCCAAAACAACAATGCCGCCATTACCGATCGTGAGTTCTTCATCATAGTCAGGTAACACATCCGCTTCGATTTCGATCCGTTATCGGCCACTCACCGCTAAATCTGTTGGATAAGCGGCGCTATTATAGTCAACTCCTTGTCCAAAAGGCCATATGGGCGCGTTAAGCCTCCTTATGGCCATTTTTTACCGTGAAGGACACGAAGTAGGCTGGGGCTTGCCCCAGCAATTCCGGCGTTCGGACATTGTGCTGGGGTAAACCCCAGCCTACTAACCCGTGTCTCTCACCGAGAGACCGCAGAGGTCGCTGAGGACACAGAAAGCATAGCAGCTAACGTTAAACGGCCCGATATATTTCTCAGAACACCGGATCAACACGTCGGATTCAGCCCCGTATGTGAAACCCTCTTGAATTCAATAAACTCTGCGGCCTCGGCGTCCTCTGCGGTGAAATATCCGGTCTAAATCCGCTCACTCGGTAACGGGCATGGGCTCCACCAGGAGCTGGGGATCGAGCCTTTTTGTGAAGAGATTCATGCGCCAGTCCAGATGCGGTCCGGTAACGCGCCCGGTTGCCCCCACTTCGGCAACAGGCTCACCCCGGCGCACCCGCTGACCCTTGTTTACCAGAATCCGGTGCAGATGCATAAAGGTCGACGACAGGCCATGGCCATGGTCGATGATCAGGGTTCCGCCGGAATAAAACATATCGGGATGGGCAAGGGTCACCACGCCGTCCGCCGGGGCCATCGCCCGGGTACCCACCGACGCTGCGATATCCACCCCGAAGTGGGGTCGCCTGGGCGTTCCATTCAGAATGCGCTGACTGCCGTAGACGCCGGATATCCGCCCCTGAAGCGGCCAGATAAAGCCACCCATAAAATCCGTGCTCTTAGAGTCCAGTCGCCGCGCTTCTTTAGCCAGAGCCGCCTCCCTGGCGATCCTGTCCCAATCCTTTTTCGGCGGCTTGACCTTGCGGGGAGGCAGTCCGTCGATGCGCTGGATGTCGTATTCCCGCGCGCCGACCGGCAGGATGCGGGTCAGCGTCTTACCGCCGGGCAGCCGGACCTCGAGCGTTGACTGGAGCGGCGCATCGCGCCCAAACCCCACCAGAAATATGCCGTCATCGGACACCCTGATCGCCTTCCCGTCGACTTTAACCACCGATCCGGGAATTGTCTTCCCCTGCATCAGCCCCCCCTGCACCTGATTTCCCTCCAGGATGAGTTCCGGAGCCCCCGCCTGGACCAATCCGCTCGTCAGCAGCAGCCCGAAACCCAGCCAGTGGATGATTTTGCCTGTCAAACCCTTTAGTTGCATGTTCTGTGCTTCCCGGAAAGAATGATGGGATAATCTATTCAACGTACACGGCCACCCGGTGGCCGCGGTAAATTTTGCTGCATCAGGGAGCGCGGATCCAGTCCCACGCAACCAAATCCCAAATGACGGATAATCAAGTCACTGCCGATCGTTCGACGCTCCGCAACTCGGATTACAGTTGGCGTGAACTCAGCGACATGGTTCTGCACCATCGGCGCGAATTGATCCTGGCCAACCTGATCGCCATCCTCGGCGCCGTCGTCAGTGTCCCGATCCCTTTACTCATCCCCCTGCTGGTGGACGAGGTCCTGCTTCACCAGCCCGGAGTGACGGTGGCGTTCATCAACCGCTTTTTCCCCGAGGCCTGGCAGGGCGCTATCCTGTATATCACGGTAATCCTTTTGATTACCCTGTTGATGCGGCTGGTGGCCCTGGTCCTGGGCGTCTGGCAAATGCGTCAATTTACCCGTATCGCCAAGGACCTCATCTTCCGCATCCGGCGCTCCCTTCTGTTGCGGCTGCAAAGGGTTTCCATGTCGGAATACGAGACCCTGGGGAGCAGCACTGTCGCTTCCCATCTGGTGACCGACCTGGATGCGGTGGACGAATTCGTCGGCGTGGCGACCAGTAAGTTTCTGGTGGCCGTTCTCAGCATCCTGGGAACCGCGGTCGTTCTGCTATGGATGAACTGGCCGCTGGCGTTATTCATCCTGCTTCTGAACCCGGTGGTCATCTATATCACCACGGTGTTTGGCCGCCGGGTCAAGGAACTCAAGAAAAAGGAAAACTCCGCCTATCAGTTGTTCCAGGAATCCCTCGCCGAAACCCTGGATGCGATCCAACAGATCCGCGCCAGTAATCGGGAGCAACACTACGTGGGGCGCATCATCGAGCGGGCGCGCGCCATACGCGAACATTCGGCCTTGTTTACCTGGAAAAGCGACGCCGCCAATCGCCTTTCGTTCGTGATCTTTCTGTTCGGGTTTGACATCTTCAGAGCGCTCAGCATGGTAATGGTGCTCTATTCCGATCTCACTATCGGTGGAATGCTGGCCGTTTTCGCCTATCTCTGGTTCATGATGGCACCCGTCCAGGAAGTACTCGGCATCCAATATTCGTACCATAGCGCACGCGCCGCATTGAACCGCATCAACCAGCTCATACGCATCGATCTGGAGCCCCATTATCCCCATATCCAGAATCCGTTCCAGGATAAAACCACCGTCGGCATGCGACTGGAAGAAATCTGCTTCGCCTACGCCGACGGACCACTGGTGCTCGATCGCGTCACCCTGGACATCAAACCCGGAGAAAAAGTGGCGTTCGTGGGCGCGAGCGGTGGCGGTAAGACCACCCTGGTGCAGGTCATTCTAGGGCTCTACACCCCAGGGTCCGGGCGTATCTCTTTCGGGGGAGTTCCCATCGAGCGCATCGGAATGGATGTGGTGCGGGACAACGTGGCAACGGTTTTACAGCATCCGGCGCTGCTCAATGACAGCGTGCGTATGAACCTGACCCTGGGACGGGATATTGCAGATGCCAGACTCTGGCAGGCACTGGAGATCGCACAGCTCGACGACACCGTTCGGGGCCTGGAGCAAAACCTGGACACCCTGATCGGGCGCGGCGGCATCCGCCTGTCGGGTGGCCAGCGCCAGCGGCTCGCTGTGGCGCGCATGATACTGACCG
>JAUXGQ010000249.1 GCA_030621975.1 Gammaproteobacteria bacterium
AACGTCCCCTTTATTCCCCCCTTATCCCTTTAATCTTATTCCCGGCATGATGGGTCTCCTGTTCTCTCTTATATCAATGCATTTCGGTAAATAGCATCCAGATCCATTGATATACCGATAGAGGTGAAGTCGATAGCCGCTTCATTATACACCTCTTTTTCCCACTGCCGTGAACGCCTGTAAACCCATAGTTCCCGGATTTCCTGGTGAATGAGGACATATTCCTGCAAACTGTCCAGCCGTTGGTAATTCAGTCGTTTCTCAAACTTGTCGACGCGTTCGGTGAAAGGTGATACAACCTCCATGATTAATACCGGTCTCTCGATAAAGTAGTCATCAGTCGCATTGCCGTTACATTGAACCATCACATCAGGATAATAAAACCATTCGCTGCCTGCGCTGGTTATCTTCACTTTCATATCGGACACATAACCTTGACAAGGTGATTCCAGTTCCGCATGGAGCAAGCCGCTGATGTTGAAAGTAATGGTATTGTGACGACGGCTTGCGCCGGTCATCGCGTAGATATCACCTTCTGCGTATTCGTGCCGGTGCATGCCATCGCGTTCACATTCCAAATAGTCTTCAACACTTAAGAATGATTTCTGTCGGTTCAGAGGCATAACCCAATCCTCTCGGGTGAAAACGGCAAAAAACTTGTCTGATTACCACTCATTATAGAATGACTCCTTACCTAGAAAAAGGGGGCCCTTTTTCGCTGGGTTCGCTGGGGTCGGACCAAGGTAAGTGTCCTTTTTCACTGGGGTCGGACCAAGGTAAGTGGCTGAACTGACAGTCCATTGGTGCGAGAAACGGGGCCCTAGAGCGCTTAAACGTACTATTTGGCGCCCGAAATCGACCCGCTAAGCGGTGATGGGCTTGGTCATACCGGGAAGCGACGCTTACGTGTGTGTACGCGCGGTCTTGTTTCGTGTCGGCGTCCCCGCCGAATTCAAATAACTTTGTGTCCTCCGTGTCCTCTGTGGTGAAAAAATCTGCGCTTGGTTGTCGTATGACGCCTGACCTTCGCAAAGGAAGGTGGTCAATGCGCGGGGCACGGGTTCGCCCGCAAGCGGGCTCCTACGGGTTTGAGCCGGATCTGGGTTGATGTCGGGTTACGGCGCGTTCGAAGGTTTGAGGATGCGGCGAGGTGGGTGCCGTGCGCGCCTAACCCGACCTACGGTTTGGGGTGATAAATGGAGGCTGGGCTCGCTGGGGTCAATAACCCGCTTGCTTCCAGATAAGCAGCTTCTGCCTGGGGCGCAGGGTAGCGCTGGGTGTCAGGTTGTTCCACTTTGCCAGCTTGAGATAACTGACCTTGAAGGCTCGGCCGATGTCCCATAAGGTGTCCCCCGGCCGCACCGTGTAGGATATGGGCGTACCTTTGGTTTGGCGGCCCCGGGATTTCGCCAGGTAGGGGGTGGGGATGGCCGCATCGGGTTTTCCCCGGTCGCTGGGGGTCGGGATGATCAGATATCTGCCCGCCCGGATGCGGGAGCCGCGCAGGTTGTTGACCTTTTTGAGATGGGAGACCGTCAGCTTATGTTTCTGGGCGATGACGCTGAGGCTGTCGCCGGGTTTGATCCGGTAGCGCGTCCACTGTATCCGTTGCCCGGGATCCAGTTGGGTGAGCCGCGCGTGGAAGACTGCCGCCTTGTCCAGGGGCAGAAGCAATCGATGCGGGCCTTCGGGTGCGGTTGCCCAGCGATTGAATCCGGGGTTCAACCGATGGAGTTCGTCCGTGGATATTTCCGCCATCTCCGCGGCCAGCGCCAGGTCGAGCTGGGAGCGGGCGTCGACGACCGCCAGGCGCGGCTGGTTCGCGATGGGCTCCAGGGTGATTCCAAAACTATCCGGTTCGGCGATGATCCGGCACAGAGCCAGCAGGCGGGGGACGTAAAGCCGGGTCTCCAGGGGTAGGTTCAGAGGCCGGAAATCGGTGCGCTTGCCCTGGCGTTTGTTTTTGCGTATAGCCTTACTGACAGAGCCCTGTCCCGCGTTGTAGGCGGCGAGGGCGAGTTCCCAGTCTCCCCCAAAGCGCCGGTGCAGACGTTGCAGATAGTCCAGGGCGGCCCGGGTGGAGGCCAGGACGTCGCGGCGGCCGTCGTACCACCAGTTCTGCTGCAGGCCGAAATGACGGCCGGTCGCGGGGATAAACTGCCAGATGCCCGCGGCATGATTCGGTGAATAGGCCTGTGGATGAAAGGCGCTTTCCACCGCCGGCAAAAGGGTCAGCTCGGTGGGCATGCCCCGCCTTTCCACTTCCTGAAGGATCAGGTACAGGAAGGGTTCGGCACGCCTCTGAACCCGTCGCAGGTAATGGGGGTGAGCCACGAATTGCCGGAGTTCCCGCTCGATGTAGGGATTATCGCGGTCGTTCAGTTCAAAACCGGCCCGGATTCGGCCCCAGATGTCAGTGAATCTTACCCGTGCGGGTTTTGTCGGGTTTTGAGGCTCGTCCTCCGATGGGGTATCTTCGAAGACCGGGACAGGGATGGGCTCCGGTGCCTGTGCGTGGGTCGGGCCAGGTTCCCGGCCCGACAGCGCTTCGGGTTCTTTCTGAGGGTCAGCGGGGATCGAACTGTCAGGGCTCAGCGTCGAGGTCGCACAGCCCGTCACCGCTAACACTAGGGCAAAGACCAGCGAGATGCGCAAAAAGCCTGAAAAATACATTCCTAATGCATCCTTAATGCATCTAAAATCTTCACCGGAGAAACCAAGCTCCTGAGCTGCAGACGGGCGAAGCTGTATCCTTGTTGACGGCAGACTTTACACAAAGGTCAGGTATTTTTCCAGCGCGGGAATGAAAGAGATTGAGCAGATTCCACTGTCAAAATGAAGATTGGAACCCAGACGCCTTGCGGCGCTGGTTCGCGGGTAGTCCGGGACGCTTTCTCGTATCACAGGAACTGGCCTGCGTGGAGCAACTGCTGCCCGGGCTGTTCGGCTATTATCTGGTGCAGGTCGGGGATCTCGGATCCTTGACGGATTCTCTTAAACTCAGCCCGATCCGCAGGCACCTGCTCGTCGATGCCGTCGCCGCCGGGGCCTCGCCGGTCTTGCGGATCCTGGCGGAGCCCCCTCGGTTGCCGTTGGCCACCGACGCCATCGATGCGGTGTTGTTGCCCCACACCCTGGATTTCTCCGCCGATCCCCATCAGGTATTGCGGGAAGCCGAGCGGGTATTGATTCCGGAAGGTCGGGTCATCATTCTGGGTTTCAATCCCTGGAGCCTGTGGGGGGGTTGGCGTATAGTGCGCCGTTTCAAGTCGAAGGTCGGTATTCCCTGGTGCGGACAGTTTCTGACGCTGCGCCGGGTGCAGGACTGGTTGGGCCTGCTGGGATTCGATTTGGAGGTCACTCGATATCTCATGTTCAGCCCGCCGCTGAAAGGCCCCGGACTCATGGGGCGGCTTGATTTTATGGAAACAGCGGGGCGGCGCTGGTGGCCGATGTTCGGCGGTGTTTATCTGATACAGGCGGTCAAGCGGGTATCCACCCTCAGGCCCATCGAACCCCGGTGGAAGAAGGCCCGATCCAAGATCCTGGGCGCCGGCGCGATCGAGCCCACTGCGAGAAATTCCAATGGCGACGGATTTTGTTGAAGTCTTTAGTGACGGTGCCTGCAAAGGCAATCCGGGTCCCGGCGGCTGGGGAGCGCTGTTGCGCTACCGGGGGGTGGAGAAGGAGCTCTGGGGCGGCGAGGGTCACACCACCAACAATCGCATGGAGTTGCTGGCGGTGATCAAGGCGTTGCAGGCGTTGAAGCGCCGCTCGTCGGTGCGTATCACGACGGATTCCCAGTACGTGAAGAAGGGGATCACGGAGTGGGTGAGCAGGTGGAAGCGAAACGGTTGGACAACGGCGGCCAAGAAGCCGGTGAAAAACGCTGATCTATGGCGAGAACTGGACAGCGCCGTCGCTCAACACCAGGTGGAATGGCACTGGGTGAGGGGCCACAGCGGTCATGCGGAGAATGAGCGGGCCGACGAGCTTGCCAACCGGGGAATAGGGGAAAGCTGAGTTCCCATGTCAAGACAGATTCTGCTGGACACCGAAACCACGGGCCTCGAACCGGAACAGGGACATCGGATCATCGAGATCGGATGCGTGGAAATGATCGATCGCCGGTTGACGGGAAACAATTTTCATCAATACCTGCAGCCGGACAGGGAGATCGACTCGGCGGCAGTGGAAGTGCACGGGATCACCAACGAGTTTCTGGCGGATAAGCCGAGGTTTGCGGACATCGTCCGGGATTTTGTGGACTATGTGCAGGGGGCTGAGCTGATAATTCACAATGCCCCTTTCGATGTGGGATTCCTGAATCACGAACTGCGCAGACTGGACGAGGAAGCGGAATTGGTAAGTCGGATCGTAGCCATGTCGTTCTGTGTGCCAAGGAGTTGGGTCTAGTCA
>JAUXGQ010000345.1 GCA_030621975.1 Gammaproteobacteria bacterium
CGGGATATCCAACGCCCGGGACAAGCCCTGAAGATCGACGACATTGAAACCCGCCAGCGCGATGCCCTGCAGCAGCACAGCCTGGAGGTGGGGTCTGAAACGCGTCTCCGATACCAGTCGCACCAGGGTGGAGGTTGCATTGGCGCCGTCGCGCCGGACCTTGCCGCACAGCACCCCTTCCAGGCGCGCACCACAGAACACGCTGCCGACTACCATGACATCCCCCCTGTGGTGGGGCTGAAAAGGGGCGTCATCGAAGCCGATGACGTGGGAAATGGCTTCTTTCACCGAAGATCCCAGCCCAATTTTCTCACGATCTTTCTAGTCCAAATGCAGGCTGGGGCTTGCCCCAGCTTTTCTGGGTAGTAGATCGTAAACAAAAGCGCTGGGGCAAGCCCCAGCCTACAATCGGCAAAAAAATCGTTCGCGATGCAAAGCCAGATCGGGCCAAGAACCGAGCAGGACGGACTTTCATGGAAAGCGAGACCCATTTTGCACTGTCGTATTTTGGCACTAACCCTAGACTTCATGCAGATCCGGTTCTCCGGTCAAGTTCAGGATCTCTTGCCTGGCGAGGTCCCGCAGCTTGACGGCGGCGGACCAATCCCCGCCCTCCGGTGTAATCGGGGTGCCGATGCTGACCTTCAGGGCGCCCCGGTGGGGAAACCAGGAGCCGGCACGCAACAGGGAACGGGAACCCCGTATGCCGATGGGCACCACCGTTGCTCCGGCCTCGGCAGCCACGACGAAGGCGCCCATGCGAAACGGCAGCAGCCCCGGCATCCGCCGGAAGGTTCCCTCTGGAAAAAACACCAAGGGCTCGCCACGGCCCGCCCGTTGTCCCAGGCGCCGTGCGTCCGCCACCCCCCGCTCCTTGTCGAAACGCTCTACGAACTCACTGCCCACCCGGCGCAGAAAGACACTGGATACAAAGTTGTCCCGCAGTTCCGCCTTGGCTACGAAGTGAAACTCCATCGGCAGCGTCGCCACCAGCAGGATTCCGTCCAGATAGCTGGCGTGATTGGCGACCAGGATGTACGCCCGGTCTCGGGGCAGATGCTCCGACCCCCTTACCAGGATGGGTATGCGCGCGACCCGCGCCAGCAGACGCGCCCCGCCCCGCATGACGGCCCAACGCCAGGACAGGCGCGGCAGTGAGGCGATCAGCAGCCACACCGGCGGCGCCAGGCCCCAGAACAAAGCCCACACGTAGGCCGCATAGCCCAGATCCCAGAGCCGTTGCCTGAAACGGCGCAGCTGGGGAACCAGACCCGCCGCCCCCAGGCGGGCGATCTGCCACCATACGGCCCGCTGGGGCTTGCCGATGTCGCCCTGCTCGTAACGCTCCCGGCTCGCGGCACGCCGGATCTTGCCACTGGAGGTCTTGAGGACCGTATGCGGCTGCGCCATCAGCACCTCGTCCGGAGGCGCCCCCAGCAGGTCGGTGGCCACGGCGTTGACCCGTTCGACCAGTCCCGCCTTGGCCTGCTCGTCGGTCTCCCGGGTCTCCGCCAGCACGATGATACGTTCCGTCCCCAAGGCAGGATCCTGGCTGCCGAAAACCGCTACGCAGCCCTTGCGCACCCCCGGGATCTCGCCCACCGCTTCCTCCACCTCGAAGGGATAGATGTTGCGCCCCGCCCGGATGACGATGTCCTTGGCGCGGCTGGTGAGATAGACATCACCGTCCGCGATATACGCGAGGTCCCCCGTATCCAGCCAGTCACCGTCGAACAAGCGCCGCGACGCCTCCGGGTTGCGGAAGTATCCGCTGGTAGCGGAAGGCCCACGGAACTGCAGGCGACCTTCCCGGCGATCAGGGAGTTCCCGGCCCGCGGAATCGACCACCCGCACCTGGTGTCCTCTCACCGGCTGGCCGCAGGCCACGAATTCCAGCGCGCTGCCGTCCGCTTCCGCGGCCGGCAGCGCCTGACCGGAGGCGGCCAGGCGATCTCGCTGCACCCGATCGATAAGGGGCCCCCGCCCCAAGGGGGGAAAGGTCAGTCCAACCGCGTTCTCGGCGAGACCGAACACCGGGGCCATGGCCTCCGGTCGGAAACCGTAACGGCGGAACCGCTCACCGAAGCGCCGCACCGTCTGGGGGCTTACCGGTTCGGCACCGTTGAAGGCCAGGCGCCATGAACTCAGGTCCAGACCCTGGATGTCCTCATCCGCAATCTTGCTCAGACAAAGTTCGTAAGCGAAGTTGGGCGCGGCCGACAGGGTGCCCCGGTGACGGTGGATCGCCCACAGCCAGCGATGCGGTCGGGCCAGAAACGTCAGCGGCGACATGATCGCCAGAGGACTGGCGTAGTACAGGCTGCCCAACCAGGCGCCGATCAGCCCCATATCGTGATAAAGGGGCAGCCAACTCACGAAAACGTCATTGGAACTCGCCTGCACCTTCTCACCCATGACTTGGATATTGATCAGCAGGTTCGTATGGGTCAGCACCACGCCCTTGGGATTGCCCGTGCTCCCCGAGGTGTATTGCAGGAACGCGACATCGCTGGATTCCGCCCGATAAGCGGCATATTCCCCGCCGGTTTCCCGCAGTGACTCCGCGGTCACGATGCTGCGCAGACCCACCGCCATGGACTTGAGCAAGCGGCTGACGGTCAGGGCCTCGGGTACGGTGATCAGGACCGAAGCCAGCGCATTGGCCATGATTCCCGCATGGCGGACCAGGTGGTCCTCGATCTGGGAGAGCCGCGCCGGCGGATAGATGGGAACCGGAACGCCACCGGCCAGCAGCACCCCGAAAAAGCTGAAAAAATAATCGCGGCTGGTGGGCAGCATCAAGGCCACACCCTGCCCCGGCTCTAGCCCTTCGGCGATCAGCCCCGCGGCGATGGCCTTGGCGCCCTCCATGAGCGCGGCGTAGCTTATCTCGGCGGGCTCACCCTGCTCCTCATACAGGTAGATGTGGATCCGCTCCCCATGGGCTTGCACGTGCCAGGCAAGCACATCCTGCAGCGTCTTCGCGTCCTGGGGTGCGGCCGCGGATGCCCCCCGCGTCGGCGCGGCCACCTCGAACCGGTCCGAGACCTTTTCCGAGGTCCCCGCGGACACTACGGCCATGAGCAGTTCGCGGGGGGTTTCGGCGGTCGCCAGCCGGCGTTCCGACAGCGTCACGCCGAACGCCTTCTCCAGCCGCACCAGCAGTTCCATGCGCCCGAGGCTGTCAAAACCCAGGTCTTTATCCAGGGTGCTGTCCAGCTCGACCCGTATCTCGCCGACCCTTTGCGGACGCAGTTCCAGAGCCAGATCGCGCAACAGCTCCAGCAGTATCCGCGATGCCTGTTGCGTATCCCTGGCCGGCTTCTGTAGCGCTGGTTTCTCGGTTACCGGATGTTGCATTTCTACACCAGAATTTGGAATGGGGAACGTATATTCATTTCTCGGGTCCTTCTGGTGAGAAATCCGGGCTTGGACCTGCTGGCACCCCGACGGGGGCGCGTATGCGACTCATGCAGCGTTTTCAACGTCGACCGGATCACGCTGATCCAATTCTGGCCATGGCCGGCTGATGGACATGCAGGAACCAGCGATCCAGTACCATCTGTCCAGCACAGGGGTCTTGTAGCCTGCGTGCTCCCTGTTCGACAGGGCGTGATCGCCAATCGCCTTTATTGGCGCCTCCGGTTCATGCAACGATTGGGCATCTGACCTTTCCATTCCGAGAATAGAGAACCTACTGCGGAAAAGCCATTTCGGCCAGATTTTCCGATTAAAATCGTTAAATATGCCCAATATTCGCCTCATTTAATCGAAAACTCTGAC
>JAUXGQ010000002.1 GCA_030621975.1 Gammaproteobacteria bacterium
CATCCTGGATGCCGACCAGCGCGGCGAGGCCGGCATCCTGGAGCAGCGGGAACGGATCGAGGTGCTCAAAAAGAAACTCGCGGCCTTGGACGTCATCGTGGCCCGCCGCCTGGGGGGGATTGCCGATCAACTGGTGAAAAAGAGTGTCTGGCTCATCGGCGGCGGCGGTTGGGCCTACGATATCGGTTACGGCGGACTGGACCATGTCCTCGCCTCCGGGCGCGACGTCAACATCCTGCTGCTCGACACCGAGGTCTATTCCAACACCGGTGGCCAGACCTCGAAGGCCACCCCGCTGGGGGCGGTGGCGAAGTTCTCTGCGGCCGGCAAACCGACCCCGAAGAAGGACCTCGCCCTGATGGCCATGAGCTACGGCAACGTCTATGTGGCCGAAGTCGCCTACGGCGCCAAGGATGTGCAGACCCTGCGCGCCTTCCTGGAGGCGGAGGCCTATGAAGGCCCCTCGTTGATCATCGCCTACTGTCCCTGCATTGCCCACGGTGTGGACCTCGCCAACAACCTGCACCAGCAGGAGCTGGCGGTCAAGAGCGGGCACTGGTCCCTGTTCCGCTACGATCCGCGCAGGCTTGCCTCGGGCGAGAATCCCCTGCACATCGACTCGAAGAAGCCTTCCATCCCCTATCAGGATTTCGCCGCGACGGAAACCCGTTTCAATGTTCTGCAGCGCACCCATCCGGGTGCTGCGGAAGCCTTTCTGCGCGCGGCTCAACGCAACGTGGAAAACAAATTCCATCTCTACAAACAACTGGCGAAACTGGCGGTCGGCGAAACCCCGACCGCGCAACCCAAGGAACGGGGAACTCATTGAGTTTAAAAGCGGATAGAATTAAACGATACCAAATCTAATCCTCTTTGCACGCTGTGTTCTCTGTGGTGAATAGTCACCAAGATTCTTAAACAGGAGAGCTGATCATGGATCTCGGCACCCAGTATCTGGGCCTCGAACTCGACAATCCTCTGGTGCCCTCGGCCTCACCGCTGTCCCACAGCATCGAAACCGCGAAGGAGTTGGAGGACAACGGGGCCGCGGCCATCATCATGTACTCCTTGTTCGAGGAGGCCCTGGCGACCGAAGCGGAACACATGGTGCGCTTCCTGCACGAACAGGACACCGGCTTCGGCGAGGCAGACAGCTTCCTGCCCAGTCATCACGACTTCGGAACCGGCCTGGATCTTTACCTGGAGAACCTGAGCGCCCTGAAACAGGCCCTGGACATCCCGGTCATCGCCAGCCTCAACGGCATCACACCAAGCGGCTGGCTCAAGTACGCGGCGGATATGCAGGCAGCCGGCGCCGACGCCCTGGAACTCAACGTCTACTACGTTGCAGGCGATATCGAGCAGTCCGGCGCCGAGATCGAACAAAGGTATCTGGATTTGCTGACCGAAGTGCGCGGAACCGTCTCCCTGCCCATCAATATGAAACTTTCACCCGCCTTCAGCTCGTTGGGCCACATGGTCAAACGCATAGAAGCCGCTGGCGCCAACGGCGTCGCCCTGTTCAACCGTTTCTATCAACCGGATATCAATATCGACAATCTCCGCCAGGTCCCCAGCCTGCATCCTTCGACATCCGTCGAATCGCTGCTGGCCATGCGCTGGATCGCCATCCTCTATGGCCGCACCAACCTCTCGCTCGGGGCCACGGGAGGCATCCACACCTCGGAAGACGCCATCAAGCTTTTGCTGGTGGGGGCCGACGTGGTGCACCTGTGCGGCACCCTGCTCAACAACGGTCCGGGTCATGTCCGGGTAATCCTCCAGGGCATCGAAGACTGGATGGAGGAGATGGGCTTTGAGTCCATCGGCGACGTGCGGGGGCGGGTGAGTCAGGTCAACGTGGCCGACCCGGCCGCATTCGAACGCGCAACCTATGTCAAGATCCTGGACAGCTACACCTTTGGCCCCGGGGTCCTGCGCTGACCGGGCTAGGTCTGCCTTAGATGTGGGTAAAGCCGAATACTGACTCGCGGAACAAAGGGCTGGGGCGAGCCCCAGCCTACCTCTGTGGTTCCCGCTACGACGGGTTAGGGTTACACTTAGCCCCCATGAACCACTCCTTCTTGGTACCCGGTGTCGCTCTCGTTTGCGTCCTGCTGTCGGGCACAGCCACGCCCGGGCCGCGGGATTTACTGGAACCGGAAACAGCTGAACTGCTCGTCGATCTGGTGCGTGCCTCGACCGAATATGACCTCTATTTCGCCCGCTGCCGGGGCGACATCTCCGGGCGAAGAACGGATAACGTCAAAAAGGTCCTGATCGGCAAATACGGTATGACGGTAACCCAGGTACAGGACGACTACTTTCCGGAGCGTTCCTACCAGGCCGCCCGCAAGAACCTCGAGAAAGATTTTCTGCGCCAGATTTCCCGCCTCGGAGGCTGCAAGGGCGCCAAGAAAGCAGGCTTCCAGGACCGCCTGCGGTCCCGCTACCAGGGATTGTTGGAGCAACTGCGCCAGGTGCCCTGAGCAGCCGGCGGCAGAGCGGGCCAGATTTTTCGGAATTAACCACAGAGGACGCAGAGGTGCGCAGAGCAATTGGTATTTTGGATCAGGATTCTTTTTGTGTACCGGGAGCATCCGGAAATACACCGGCACCGAAAACCGATTCGGCACCAGAATGCTTGTTCAGCCAAAAATAACTCTGTGTTCCTCTGCGTCCTCTGCGGTGAGTAAATCAAGAGTATTTTTACCGCAAAGGACGCAGAGGTGCGCAGAGAAATACGTAATTTGGGTCAGGATTTTCTTGTGTACCTGGATCATCCCGAAATACCCCGGCACCGAAAATCAATTCGGTATTAACATGCTTATTCAGCCAGAAACAACTCTGCGTACCTCTGCGTCCTCTGCGGTGAGAACTCCTGGTTAAGCCGCGTGGGCGCCGGCCTTGCTGAAGCGCAAGCCGTCGCCTGCCACATCCACCCGGATCTCATCGCCGGCGCTAAAACGCCCCGCGAGGATTTCCTGGGCCAGGGGGTTTTCCAGCTCCTGGCGTATCACCCGCTTGAGCGGCCTCGCACCATAGACCGGGTCGAATCCCGCCTCACCCAGCCTGTCCAGGGCGGCGTCGCTCAGCGCGAGCCGGATATCCCTGTCCGCCAGCCGCTCCTGCAGGTAGCGGACCTGGATCCGGGCAATCGCACGGATCTGGTCACGGAGCAGGGGATGGAAGACCACGATCTCGTCTACCCGGTTGATGAATTCCGGCCGGAAGTGCCTGCCGACGATCTCCATGACCGCCGCCTTCATCTCCTGGTAATGCTCGTCACCCGCCAACTCCTGGATGAGGTCCGAACCCAGGTTGGAGGTCATGACGATCACGGTGTTGCGGAAATCCACGGTGCGGCCCTGCCCGTCGGTGAGACGGCCGTCGTCGAGCACCTGCAGCAGGACATTGAACACATCCGGGTGGGCCTTCTCCACCTCATCGAGCAACAACACCGAATAAGGCCGACGGCGCACCGCCTCGGTGAGGTAACCGCCCTCTTCGTAACCCACATAGCCCGGAGGCGCACCAATAAGCCGCGCCACGGAGTGTTTTTCCATGAACTCCGACATATCCAGACGCACCATGGCGTCGTCGGTGTCGAACAAAAAGGCCGCCAAGGCCTTGCAGAGTTCGGTCTTGCCTACACCGGTGGGTCCCAGAAACAGGAAAGATCCGTTCGGCTGATTGGGGTCCGAGAGGCCCGCCCGGGAACGGCGGATGGCATTGCTCACTGCAGCTATGCCTTCTTCCTGGCCGATCACCCGCTTGCCAAGTTCCTGTTCCATACGCAATAGCTTTTCCCGTTCGCCTTCCAGCATCTTGGAGACCGGGATACCGGTCCACTTGGAAACCACCTCGGCGATCTCCTCCTCGGTAACCTTGTTGCGCAGCAGTTTCATCTCCTGCTTCTCGGCCTGGGTCGCCACCTCCAATTGCTTTGTCAGCTCGGGAATACGCCCGTACTGGAGTTCGGACATGCGCGCCAGATCATTGGCGCGGCGGGCCGTTTCCAGCTCCAGCTTGGCCTGTTCCAGGGACTCCTTGATATGGGCCGTCCCTTGCAGCGCGGCCTTCTCCGCCTTCCAGATCTCGTCCAGGTCGGAGAACTCCCGTTCCAGCTTCACGATCTCCCCTTGCAGGGCCTCGAGCCGCTTCCTGGAGGCCTCGTCGGTCTCCTTCTTGAGGGCCTCGCGCTCGATCTTGAGCTGAATCAGGCGCCGTTCCAGTTTGTCCATCTCTTCAGGCTTGGAGTCGATCTCCATGCGGATGAGCGAGGCCGCCTCGTCCACCAGATCGATGGCCTTGTCGGGCAATTGACGATCCGTGATATAGCGCTGGGACAGGGTCGCCGCTGCCACGATCGCCGGGTCTGTCACTTCCACCCCGTGGTGAACCTCGTAGCGCTCTTTGAGCCCGCGCAGGATGGCGATGGCGTCCTCTTCCGTGGGTTCCTCCACCAGCACCTTTTGAAAACGCCGTTCCAGGGCGGCGTCTTTTTCCATGTACTTGCGGTACTCGTCGAGTGTAGTGGCCCCCACGCAGTGCAACTCCCCCCGGGCCAGGGCGGGCTTGAGCATGTTGCCGGCATCCATTGCCCCCTCGGCCTTGCCTGCGCCGACCATGGTATGGAGTTCGTCGATGAACAGGATGATCTGACCCTCCTGCTTGGCCAGGTCGTTCAAAACGGCTTTCAGCCGTTCCTCGAATTCACCCCGGAACTTGGCACCGGCGATCAGTGCACCCATATCGAGGGACAACAGACGTTTACCCTTCATGCCCTCGGGTACCTCGCCGTTGACGATACGCTGGGCCAGGCCTTCCACGATGGCCGTCTTGCCCACACCGGGCTCACCGATGAGTACCGGGTTGTTCTTGGTCCGCCTCTGCAACACCTGGATGGTGCGCCGGATCTCGTCGTCGCGGCCGATCACCGGGTCCAGCTTGCCCTGTTCGGCCCGTTCGGTCAGGTCAATGGTGTATTTTTCCAGGGCCTGGCGCTGGTCTTCGGCGTTCGGATCGTCCACGCTCTGCCCGCCCCGGAGGCCCTCGATGGCCTGTTCCAGCGCGCCCTTGGCCGCACCACACTTGCGCATGAGGTCACCGAGCTCACCCCGGTCCTGCGCCGCGGCCAGCACGAAGAGTTCGCTGGAGATGTACTGATCTTTGCGTTTCTGAGCCAGTTTGTCGGTCTGATTGAGCAGCTTGCCGAGATCGTTGGATACATGCAGGTCGCCACCCGTGCCCTCGACGCTGGACATGCGGTCCAGCATCTTGCCCAAACCGGAACGCAACCGGTTCACGTTGACATCCGCCTGTGTCAGCAGATGACGTACGGTACCGCCCTGCTGATCCAGGAGGGCGGTCATCAGATGCGCGGGCTCGATGAACTGGTGATCGCGCCCCACCGCCAGGCTCTGGGCATCCGCCAGGGCCATTTGAAATTTACTTGTCAGTCGATCCATTCGCATGGGGAAGACTCCGAATTACTTGAGGTTATTAAGCAAATTGGGCTGAACCTGGGCGTATTCAAGGACAAGGCTAGACAGTATTTTTTTGTCCGTCCAAAACCTCGGCCAGGCGTAGATTGATAACGTCAACGCCCGACCCTTCGGTGGGGATGGGAGAAAAGGTGGTCAACCGTGCCTGGCTGCGCAGAAAAACCGCGAGCACCACATGTCCCTCGCCCCGGATGCCCGTTATGCGGACCGGTATCAGCGGACTCCCGGTAACCAGCGCCAGACGCGTGGCGCCGGGTTTGAGTTTTCGCGCAGGGGCCGAATCCAGGTGGATCTTGCCATGGGGAAACAAGGCCACGACTTCGCCTTCTTTGAGCTTCTTGAGGGCGGAGCGCATAGCCATATGAGGGCGGCTTTCGCGATCCACGGGGATACATCCCGCCGCCCTAAACAGCCAGTTGAGGCCGAAACGCTCGTACTGTTCCCGGGCGATGAGAAAACGCAGCGGGCGTCGGCTGGCCGCGATCAGGAGCAGAGGATCGAGCCCCGAGACATGATTGGAGACCACCACCGCGGGTCCGCTCGCGGGTATGTGAAGCTGCACGTCATCCAGGCGGTGAAAGCGCTGGCAATACCACCGGTTGAGCCCATCCAGGAAATTTATCCCGGGACTCCCCCAGTCCACCTGATTACACCGCCCGCAAACGCGCTGCAGCCGCCACAACAGGAAAGAGACGAGAAGGAAGGCGCCCGCGGAATAGTACAGGTACATATAATTTAGACCGGAAACCCGGTATTCAAGTGCCGCCTTTTTCCTTCCGCTGGATCCCCTTTTGATAGATCTTGCGGCGAAACAGGTCGGTGCGGCGGCTGACCAGGCGATCCAGAAACAGCAGACCGTCCAGATGATCCACCTCATGCTGTACCGCACGGGCCTCGAAGCCTTCCATAGCGTACTCGTGGAACTGGCCATCGGGATCCTGCGCCGACAGCTCGATGCGCTCGGCGCGAATTACATTGCCGGTGTAATCCGGAACCGAGAGACAACCCTCGCGGCCCAATTCGAAGCCCTCCCAACGGATGATCTCGGGGTTTACGAGCACCATGTAACCGTGATTGGCGGTCTTGGGCCGGCCGGAAACGTCCACGATCACGATACGCTGGGATCGGCCCGCCTGGGGCGCCGCGATCCCTACCGCTGCCGGCCCGGCCTGCCGGGTCTGTTCCAGATCCGCGATGAAGCTTCGCAGGCCTGCATCGAACAGGGTCACGGGTTCCGAGGCCTGTTTCAGACGTTCATCGGGGATGGTGAGAATGTCGAGAATGGCCATACTAACCGATCAGGGTATCGACGGCGGACACGCTGACGTCGATGTCCGGTTCGTTCAGACCGTCGACCGCCGCCTGCAGCGCTTCCACCGTCTGCTCGGCATAGCCCTGGATGTTCATGATGTACACGGGGTTGTCTTCGACACCGGCCACGTCGGATTCCAGTTCCAGGATGTTGAAACCGGCCTGCGCCAGCGCACCGGTCACCTTGGCTACGATGCCGGCGCGGTCCGCTCCGGTCACCCGCACCTGAATATTGGGGACCAGATGGCGGTGCAGACCACCACCGATGGCATCCACATGCAGACGCAGATCCATGGCATCGGCCAACGGCCGCAGTACCCTCTCCAGGGCCTGTGCGCCGGCGGCGGAGGTGACCATCATCATGATGGTGAAGTTGCCCCCCAGGCGTATCATGGAGGCCTCGCCGAGGCTCCATCCCTCTCGGTACAGGCAATCCGTAACCGCGGCCACTATGCCCGGTCGGTCCTCGCCCACCAATGTCAACATATTCCAATCGCTCACCCTAACACCTCATCCAGATCAAAGACGCCATGCGCCCGGTTACGCCGTCCCGTCGGTAGGAATAAAAGCATTCTCGATCCGATACTGTACAGCAATCCCCGCCACCCACGAAACCGACACCCAGTTTGGCAAGGCGCTGACGGGCCAGTAGATAGATGTCCGCAAGCCAACGATCCGCACCGCTGGCGACGAATGCCCTTGCCGCCACCGGGTCCTGGTCCACGAAGGCATCCCGCACCTCCTTTCCCACTTCGAACGCCAACGGACCGATGGCGGGCCCCATCCAGGCCAGCAGCCGGGGACCCGGTGTCTGCATCCGCTCCACGGCCGCCTCCAGAACCCCAGCCGCCAGGCCGCGCCAACCCGCGTGGACCGCCGCGACCCGGCTACAGTCTCGGTCGCACAGCAGTACGGACAGACAATCGGCGGTGAGTACCGCACAGACCTGCTCCGGCTGCTCCGCGACGATGGCGTCCGCCTCGCACCCAGGGTCAGCCATTCCGGCCCCGGCCACCGCGCAACCGTGGACCTGTCGCAACCAGAGCGGATCGGCCGGCAAATGCAACCGCTCCCGTAACAGGCGACGATTGGCCGCAACCATGTCCGGGGCGTCACCCACATGATCACCCAGATTCCATCCCCCGTAGGGTGGCGCGCTATAACCGCCCTTGCGCGTCGTCACCGCCGCCTGCACCCGATCCGGTGCCGGCCAGTCAGGAACGGTCCACTGCACATTCAAAGCTTCGGTTTCAATCATCAACGGCCCATCCAACTACACTCTCTGTTTATCTGCCCCTAACCCGGCATCGCCGGAACTGCACAGGTAGGCTGGGACTTGCCCCAGCTTTGTTGCATACCGGCTCGCAAAACAAAGAGCTGGGGCAAGCCCCAGCCTACATTTGCCAGCCCAAACTCTCTGATAGATTCCGTGGCCTTCCGTGGATTCCGTGGCCAGAAAAAGCTTAATTAAAGATAGCCACGGAACCCACGGGAATAACATAGGATGAAATATGCGCGCCAAAACCTACCCCGGGCGCCTTCCGGCCTGGCGTAGGTCCAGCCGCATCGCGGCGAGCAGCGCCTGCATATCGTCCGGTAAAGGGGCCTGCCACTCCAGGTATTCTCCGGTATCCGGGTGCCTCAGACCCAGCTTCGCGGCGTACAGGGCCTGTCGCTGAAACCCCTTGAGCGCCGCGGCCGCTTCCGGCGAGATCCCCGCCGGCAGTCGAAACCTTCCCGCGTAGGTCTGATCACCCACCAGCGGGTATCGCAGGTGGGCCAGATGCACCCGGATCTGATGCGTGCGCCCGGTCTCCAGTTCTACCTTCAACCAGGTGTGGGCGCGGAACCGCTGCAGCACCCGATAGTGGGTGACGGCCGGTTTTCCGCCCCGGACAACCGCCATGCGGATGCGGTGAACGGGATGTCGCCCGATGGGTGCATCCAGGGTGCCGCCGGACGCCATTACGCCACTGACCAGGGCGCGGTATTCCCGTTTGATGGTCCTCGCCTGCAACTGCTCCACCAGGGATCTGTGAGCGGCAGGGGTGCGGGCGACCACCAGCAGGCCGCTGGTGTCCTTGTCCAGGCGATGTACGATGCCGGCGCGCGGCAACTTTACCAGTTCGGGGTCGATATGGAGCAGGCCATTCTGCAGGGTGCCCTGGGGATTACCGGCCGCCGGATGAACTACGAGCCCCGGTGGCTTGTTGACGACGAACAGGGCCGCATCCTGGAACCGGATATCCAGGTCTATCTCCTGGGGGCGACAGGGCACCTGATCATCCAGACGGGCCTGGACCTCGACGAGATCCCCTGCGCATACCCGATCCCTGGCCCGGCAGGCTCGGCCGGCCAGGCGAACCAGATCCTTCTTGATCCACTGCTGGAGACGGCTTCGGGAGTAATCGGGAAACAATCGGGCAAGCGTCTGATCCAGGCGCAGTCCCGCCTGTTCCGGCGCCACCCGGCCGGTCAGCAGTCTGGTCTGTTGCTCGGTATCGGTCATCAAGAGATTATTCTGAGGTTTCCTGCCAAAAAACGTAGCAGGACAAACTGGCAGAACCCTTTACCCGTGTTTCGCAAACTCAACACAGGCTACCACAGCCAGGAATGCCGAGGGGTCGGCTTTACGATATACTGCAGCGGCGCCTGCGCGTTGAATGAACCCTGTTGAAAATGACCAAAGCCCGTCTCTTAAGCGCCCTGCTCGGTTCCATCCTGCTGGCTTCCTGCGGCCTGCTGCCTGAGCAGATCGACGAGACGAAGGACTGGACGGCCAGTAAATTTTATGCCGAGGCCTCGGAGGCCCTGGCCAACAAGGATTATGAGCAGGCTATCAAGTACTACGAGGGACTGGAGGCGCGTTTTCCGTTCGGTCCCTACGCCTTGCAGGCACAACTGGACATAGCCTATGCCTACTACCTTTTCGAAGAACCGGATTCCGCACTTGCCGCCGCGGACCGCTTCATCCGGCTGCATCCTCGCAACCCGTTCGTAGACTATGCGTACTACCTGAAGGGCATAGTAAACTTCAACCGCAGCGTGGGTTTTTTCGACCGCTTCGTTCCCACCGATCCATCCCAGCGCGACCCGGGCTCGGCCCTCGATTCGTTCAAGGATTTTTCCGAACTGGTACGCCGTTTCCCGGACAGCAGATACGCCTCCGATGCCCGCAAGCGCATGTTGTATCTGCGTAACAACCTGGCCCAGTACCAGGTCAACGTGGCGGATTACTATTACCGCCGAGGCGCCTATCTGGCGGCGGCCAACCGGGGGGTGTACGTGATCGAGCACTTCCAGCGCTCTCCCGCGATCAAACCGGCGCTGCAGATGATGATCAAGGCCTACCGAAAGCTGGACATGGAAGAACTGGCCGCGGACGCGGAACGTGTGCTCGCGCTCAACGAGCAGAAAGGCGCCTTACTCCCCCCCGACTCCGAGAGGCCGAAAAAATGGGGCGAACGGGTCTGGGATTTCTTCGGACTGGACAAGAATTAACCTAAATCGCCGTTTCGTCCTGCTCACCGGTCCGGATCCGGATCACCTTTTCAACCGGAGTAATGAAGATCTTGCCATCGCCGATCTTGCCGGTGCGTGCGGCGCGGGTGATGACCTCTATGCAATCCTCGAGCTGTTCGTCCTTGATAACCACCTCGATCTTGACCTTGGGCAGAAAATCCACCACGTATTCCGCCCCGCGATACAACTCGGTGTGCCCCTTCTGACGCCCGAATCCCTTGACCTCGGTCGCCGTCATTCCGGTAATACCGACCTCCGACAACGCCTCACGCACGTCATCCAGCTTGAAGGGCTTGATTATCGCATCGACTTTTTTCATGAGATCCGCTCCACCTTATGCTATCGCCGCCCCTCAGTATACTCTATTGCGGGGTAGCGGAATCAAAACCCGCTGGTCAAGGGATAACGCCTGTCCCTCCCGAAGGCCCGCCGCGTGATGCGTACCCCCGGAGGCGCCTGACGCCGCTTGTATTCGTTGCTATCCACCAGCCGGGCGATCCGAACCACCTCCGGCTCCTCGAAGCCGGCGGCAATGATATCATCAACGCTTTGATCCTGCTCCACATAGCGTTTCAAGACCGCATCCAGTATCTCGTAGGGCGGCAGGCTGTCCTGGTCTTTCTGTTCCGGCGCCAGTTCCGCCGATGGGGGGCGGTCGATCACCCGCTGGGGGATAACCGGCGCCAGGCTGTTGCGGTAGCGGGCCAGCCTGTACACCATGAGCTTGGGCACATCCTTGATCGGCGCGAATCCCCCGGCCATGTCCCCATACAGGGTGGTATAGCCCACCGCCATCTCCGACTTGTTGCCGGTGGTCAATAAGATCCTGCCCGTCTTGTTGCTGATTGCCATCAGCACGATGCCGCGGCAGCGAGCCTGAATATTTTCTTCGGTGGTATCAACAGGCCTGCCGGCGAGCTCCCCGGCCAGCATCCCGAGAAAAGTCTGAAACGCCGGCTCGATGGATATGCTGCGGTATTTGACACCCAGGGCCCTGGCCTCCGCCTCCGCGTCCTCGTTGCTCATGGACTGGGTGTAGCGGGAGGGCATCATCACCACCTCGACCTGATCGGCGCCCAAGGCGTCCACCGCCACGGCCAGGGTCAGGGCCGAGTCTATACCCCCGGAGAGGCCCAGTACCGCACCCCTGAAGCCGTTTTTGATCACATAATCGCGCACCCCCAACACCAGGGCCGAGTACACGCCCCGGTCCTCGTCCGGCACCGGCAGGACCCGCCCCGGACGCGGCGCGACCCGGGAACCGGTGTCGAACTCTACGATCTCCTCGGATTCGGCAAAGAACTCGCAGCGCTGGGTGAGCTCTCCCCGGGCATCGACCACGAAGGAGCCGCCATCGAATACCAGTTCGTCCTGACCACCGACCAGATTGACGTAAACGATGGGAATACCGTTGGCCCGCGCCCGCTTTTGCACCAGCTCCTCCCGTTCCGGCGCCTTTCCGCCATGAAACGGGGAGGCGTTGAGGTTGAGCAGCAGCCTGGCGCCGGCCGCCGCGGCCTGGGCGGCCGGCCCCGTCTCCCAGATATCCTCGCAGATGCTGAGGGCGACGGGCACCCCGCGGATGTCGCATACACAGGCATCCCGGCCGGGCACGAAATAACGCTTTTCGTCGAATACGCTGTAATTGGGTAGATACTGCTTATGGTACTCGGCAACGATACGGCCTTGCCGAATCACGCCAGCGGTGTTGAAAAGCCGCCCGCGCAGCGCCCGGGGGTAGCCGAGGACGAGATCTATCCCCGCCGTAGACCGACAGATCCGCTCAAGTGCCCGCTCCACGCGGACCGTCAGTTCCGGGCGCAACAGCAGGTCCTCAGGCGGATAGCCGGTCAGGGTCAGCTCGGGAAACACGATGGCATGGGCCGCCTGCAGATCACGGGCGCGCCGGGCCGCCTCGATCACGGAATCCGCGTTGCCCGCGATGTCACCCACCAGGAGATTGAGTTGCGCCAGCGCGATTCTCAGGGTCAAGTGCGCCTGCTCCGATACCTTAGATATATAGCGTACGGTGACAGTTTACGTCACATTGTGACGTTCAGCATCACTCGCTTGAGTGCCCGGCCCCCCAAGCGGCAATGCCCCGCTGTGATCCGTCCGGCACCAGCGCACAAATCAAGCTATCGTTTTCATTTTATTTTCAGCAGGTTAGAAGACGATCCTGTACATGCTTGGAAAACCCGTTCAAGTTGGCATGTAACCTGCCGTAGAAATTGCCAGACAAGGCACGCATGCAGGGACTGAGAACCCCTACAGATCAGACTGCAGAGTGTCTCGTTACTGTACAGACACACACTCACCTAGGAGCTTGACAATGAAGAGATCTCAGTCTGGTTTTACTTTGATCGAACTCATGATCGTAGTCGCGATCATCGCCATCCTCGCCGCCATCGCCATCCCCGCCTATAACCAGTACATTCGGGAGGCAAGAATGGCCAAAGTGACCGACCATTACGATGAGGCAGTACGTTCCATCAAGGCGGAAATGGCCAAACGTGCCGCAGTAGACGCTCGTGGTGGTACGAATGCTGTACTCAGCTTTGATGTGCTGAGGGCTGTTGTCGATCCCGATCAGCAGAAGTCTCCCCAGGGCAATAATGAGGCCTACGCCACTGCCGAGGACGCGACTGATGGTGTTATCGGTATCGCCCTGTCGGTTACTACCCTGGGTGCTGAGGTGCTCACTATCCTTAAACCCGACTATGCAGACCTGACCGCACAATCCACCACGGTTTCGGCTGTTAACCTGTAATTAGCGAGGTTGAATACACTATACCCTGCCAGTTCATTCTGGCGGGGTATAGTTTTTTAGGATTCGAGATTCCTTTCAGGACGTCGAGCCGCGTCCGATCACGCCACCGGCTCGTCCTCACCGATGGAAAGGGAATCGCGCTGGCGCTTCAAGACCGTTACGGCATCCGTTCGCAGCTTATAGATTGCCCCGTATGGCAGCTCCCGTAGAACAAACAGCCGTGGCCGACCGAAGTGCTGCCGCCGCCCGACTTGCCTTCCTGGTCATCGCCGCCGTCACCCTGGCGATGTACTGGCCCGGATTGGATGGTCCTTTCCTGTTCGACGACCACGTCCATATCGTCAAGAACAGCCAGGTCCATATCGAGGACCTTTCCACGGCGTCCCTGAAACAGGCCTGGCACGGCTCGCTTGCCCCCTTCCCCTCCAACCGTCCCCTGGCCATGCTGAGCTTTGGTGTCAACCATGCCCTGTTCGGCCTTTCGGCCCCGGCCTTCAAGGGGGTCAACCTCGGGATTCATCTGCTGAACGGCTGGCTCGTTTTTTTACTGACCAGGATACTGGGTGAGCTGTACCTGGCGGGCGGTCGACAAACAGAAGCCCCCGTAAAGTCCCATCTCTGGCCCCCGCTGGTGGCCGGGCTCTGGCTGTTGGCCCCGCTCAATTTCACTCCAGTTTTATATGTCGTGCAGCGGATGACAGAGCTCTCGACGCTGTTCCTCTTGCTGGGACTCCTGGTATACGCCTACGGCAGACGCCGCATGTCCCTCGACCGACCCAGAGGCTGGCTGCTCCTCGTGCTAAGCCCTCTAATAGCCGGCACGGGTTTCCTGGCCAAGGAAAATGCCCTGCTGTTTCCCCTCTATGCCCTGGTGGTGGAGGCGACCCTGTTGGCCGGGCTCGAGACCCGCCGGGCGGACCGCCATTTCGTTCGGGGATTTTTTCTGATCCTGCTGGGTCTGCCCTTCCTGCTGGTGCTGATCAAGTTCTTCCACCATCCGGATTGGATACTCTCCGGCTACCAAAAACGCCCTTTCGACTTGACCGAACGCCTGCTCACCGAGGCAAGAGCGCTCTGGTTCTACCTGCGAATGCTGCTGGCACCCGATCTCTCGCACCTTGGGTTGCAACACGATGACTTTATGGTAAGTCGCGGACTGCTCACCCCCTGGACCACGCTGCCGGCAGTTCTGGGATGGCTGACGACCTTGATCCTGGCGCTCTCCCTGCGCCGCCGTTTTCCGGTCTTTGCCTTTGCAGCATTGTTTTTCCTGGCAGGTCACGTCCTGGAGTCCTCGCTCATCGCACTGGAACTGGTATTTGAGCACCGGAATTATCTGCCGGCCTTCGGCCCGCTCTTTTTCCTGGGCTATCTCCTTACCCAGCGGCCTGCCGGGACCCGGGTGCACAGGGCCATGGGACTGACTGCCCTGCTCCTGCTCACCCTGTTCGCTGCCGTCACCCATCAACGGGCCACGGACTGGCGCAGCCTGCCCGAGTTCGTTCTCAGCGAGGCGGAACACCACCCGAACTCCGCCAGGGCGAACCTTTTTGCGGCCCGGCTGTTGATCTCCAGCCTTCCGCAGGCAGAGAATCAGACGGACCACTACAGGGCAACCCGCCAACACCTGGACCGGGTGCGCCGACTGGCTCCGGACAATCTTGACGCCCTTTTCGGCCTGATCGTGCTGAACCTGCATGCCCGGCAGCCACCCGAAGCCGCCTGGGTGAGGGAACTGGAGACGCGCCTCAGCACCGGACCGGTCGGGCCCACGCGGTTGACGATCGGCCAGTTCAGCTACCTCGTAAGCTGGCACATGTCCGAAGGGCCTGCTCTTCCCCAGCACGTCGTTCTAGGGATCTTCAATGCTGCATTGGTCAATCCCCAATTCGACCATTACGCTCGTGCCGCCATCTTTTCAGCGCTCAGAGCCTACTATGAGAGTGTATTGAACGAACCCCGGTCGGCGTTGCAATATGCCCGCCAGGCGGTCGCGGCCTGGCCTCAACGTTGGCACTATCAAGATCGCTTGGTACGCCTGCTGGTGAGGCTCGGTCGCTTCGACGAGGCGACCGAGACGCTGGCCAAAGGCGCGGACCTCGATGCCCCGAAACTACATAGACAAAAGGCCCGTGAACTGGAAGAATTGATTGACCGAACACGCCTGC
>JAUXGQ010000329.1 GCA_030621975.1 Gammaproteobacteria bacterium
CGTCTGGGTAATGTCGAGCACGAAGGCCACCGCTGCCCACAGGGCCACGCAGCCGATAAGAAATATAAACAGCGCCGACATGACCTCCAGCGCGGTTATCAGAAACGGCATGTCACCGTTTTCCGTAATCAAAGCGTATCCTCCGGGTTAGAAACTTCAGGTCCCGCCACTACAGACTGACCAGCCGAAACCAGTAATTATTGCAGCGGATTGATCATTAATTCGCTTCGGCTCATTTGATTCGAAGCTTATTCTTTGCGCCGTAGGAGCCCGCTTGCGGGCGAACTGGTACCGCGTAAGGGCCATCTTCGCCGGCAAGCCGGCTCCTACAGTCTATGCTCGTCAAAGGGCGCAACCCGTCCTCCGCGCCTAAGATTAAGGACAGGATTAACAGGATTGTTCAGGGTCAGAGTTCTCCCGTCCTCAGCACCAGCATCTTCTCGATCTGCATATCCGCCATGGTGTGAGGGATGCCGCCGACCCCCATTCCCGACTGACGCAGGCCCGCAAAGGGCATCCAGTCGACGCGGAAGGCCGTGAAATCATTCACCATCACTGCCGAGGCATCCAGCCGCCGATAGGCCCTGAGTGCGGTATCGAGGCCCCTTGAAAAGACCGCCGCCTGAAACGCATAGGGCAGGGCGTTAGCCCGCTCGATGGCCGCATCCATATCTTTGTAGGGGTAGACGCAGATCACCGGGCCGAAGACCTCATGGGTGCTGACTCGGGTGTCCGCCGGCGGATCGTAGAGGACGGTCGCCGGGTAACAGTTGTCTGAGATCTTGCTGCCGCCGGACAAGAGTTCCGCGCCGGCCTCCACGGCCTCCGTGACCCACTCATGAATGCGGTCTGTTTCTGGGGGTCGGATCAGCGGGCCGATATCGGTCTCGGCGCTGGTCGGATCGCCCACCGACATGGTCTTGCCCTGCTCGGCGATGCGGTTGGCCAGTTGCCGTGCGATGTCCTCGTGGGCAAAGATCCGCTGCACGGAGACACACACCTGGCCGGCGTGGTAGAAGCCGCCTTTCGCGAGCAGGGGAATGGCGTCCTCCAGATCGGCGTCGGCGGCGACGATGACGGGTGCGACGCCGCCGTGCTCCAGAGCACAGCGGGTCCCCGCGGCCAGTTGCGAGCGCAGCCACCAGCCGACCCCCGCACTGCCGATGAAGGAGAAGAAGCCGACCCGCTCATCGGCTACCAGCCTGGCGCTCACTTTGTGGTCTTTCGTCAGCAGGGCCTGGGCCCATGCGTCCGGCAACCCCGCCTGGCGCAGGATGCGGATGAACCGGAAGCAGGACAGCGGCGTATCGGTGGCCGGCTTGACGATGACGGGACATCCGCTAGCCACCGCCGGGCCGACCTGGTGAACGATCAGGTTCAGGGGATGATTGAAGGCGCTGAATGCCACGACCACCCCGATCGGCTCATAGCGGGTGAAGGCGAGGCGGTTGAGCGAGGCGGCGTTGACACCCATGGGGATCTCCTCGCCGCCACGGGTACGCAGGGTTTCGATGCAGATATGCATGCCATCGATGGCGCGGGCAACCTCGACCCGGGAGTCCTTCAGGGGCTTACCCCCTTCGCGGGCCGCCTCCAGGGCCAGTTCCTCGGCCTGGTCGGCCATGATCCGGGCGGCCTTCTTCAGTATCTCGATGCGCTGCGCCGGTGTGAGCCAGGCGTCCCGATTGCGAAACAGGCGGTAGGCGGTCGCCAGCGCGGCCTCGATGCCGGTTTCATCCACCAGGTCCAGGGTTCCGATCACGCTGTGGTCGAAGGCGGCAAGAACCTCCTGCTGGCCCGCGATCGGGATTTCCGCCGCCACCAAGTTCGGAAAATGCTCGACGTTTGCCATTGATTACTCCTGTGTTTTCGATTCTCTGTGTTCTCCGTGTCTCTGTGGTGAATAATTCCGTCGGGTTATTATCCTAACCTCACACCGGACACACCAGTTCCCCCAGCTTCTCCGTCAGCTTCATGTTCTCAGAATAGTCCACCGGACAGTCGATTACGACCACCGTGTCGTCGGCGATGGCCTGCCTCAGGACGGGTATCAGATCCGCCGCGGATTCCACCCGATAGCCTTTGGCCCCGAAGCTTTCCGCATAGGCGACGAAATCCGGATTGTTGAACTCGATATGGCTGGTGCGGCCGAAGCGCCGCTCCTGGTGCCATTTGATGAGCCCGTATTGGGAGTCGTTCCAGATCAGGATCACGATCGCCAACCCCAGGCGCAGGGCGGTTTCGATCTCCTGGGAATTCATCATGAAGCCCGCGTCGCCGGTGACCGTCAGGGCGGTGCGTTCCGGGTGCGCCAGTTTGGCCGCGATGGCGCCCGGCACCCCTATGCCCATGGAGGCAAAGCCATTGGAGATTATGCAGGTGTTGGGTCTTTCCGCCTGATAGGCGCGGGCCATCCACATCTTGTGGGCGCCCACGTCGGAGATGATGATGTCCTCCGGCTTCAGGACCTTGCGCAGATCGAGCATGATCTTCTGGGGTTTGACGGGAAAGGCGTCACTGTCCGCGTGTTCCCGAGTCTCTGCAACGATGGTATCGCGCAGCGAAACGGCCCAGTTCTTCGCTCGGGATTCGGTGAGTTCTCCGATGCGCCGGAGCCCGGCGGCGATATTGCCGATGACGCCCACCTCCAGCATGTAATGGGCGTCCACCTCGGCCGGTTCACGGTCGACATGGACGATCTTGCGGTCCCGCTGTTTGTGCCAGAGATGGGGATGGTACTCGACGATGTCGTAGCCGACGCAGATGATGACGTCGGCGCGGTCGAAGCCGCAGGAGACGTAGTCGGTGGCGGCCAGCCCCACGGCACCCAGGGAGAGGGGGTGGCTGAAGGGGATTACGCCCTTGGCCATGAAGGTGCTGGCAACCGGGATGTTCAGATGCTCTGCGAAGGCGACGAGCTCTTTGGAGGCCCCGGCCCGGATCACCCCATTGCCCGCCATGATGATGGGATGGCGGGCCTGCGAGATGACGGTGGCCGCCTGCTGGATCTTTTCGGGTGGGGGTACCGGCGGTTCCGCGGCCTGGACCTTCAGGGGCTGCAGGGGCTCCACCTCGGCGCCGGCAATGTTCTCGGGATAGTCGATGAAGCTGCAACCGGGTTTTTCCGACCTGGCCAGTTTGAACGCCTTGCGCACCACTTCCGGGATGATCTCCGGCTCCCGGATCTGGGTGGCGTATTTGGAGATGGGTTCGAACAGATTCACCAGGTCCAGGATCTGGTGGCTTTCCTTGTGCAGGCGCGTGGTGGCCCCTTGGCCGGCGATGGCCACCAGGGGGGCGCGATCCATGTTGGCGTCCGCCACCCCGGTGACCAGATTGGTCGCACCGGGACCCAGGGTCGCAAGGCAGACCCCGGGTCTGCCCGTGAGGCGCCCGTACACGTCCGCCATGAACGCCGCCCCCTGTTCGTGCCGGGTGGTGACGAAGCGGATGGAACTCGCGAGCAGGGCATCCATGACATCCAGGTTTTCCTCCCCCGGTATTCCGAAGATGAATTCGACCCCCTCGTTTTCCAGGCAACGGATGAACAGTTCGGCGGATCTCATGGCGTCTCCTAATGGATAAACTATGTTGCATTATGCATGAAACCCAGCCATGCGAAAGTAAAAACGCTGCCGGGAAATCACACCTAACCTGGATTTCTCACCATCCTCTTACTGCGACGAGAAAAGAACAGACAGGATTAACAGGATGGTTCAGGATTTACAGGATCTCTTCAAGATGGTGTACCTGCCATATGGCATACGCATACCCGATAGTCCTCTTGGTAGCCTCTGCATTCGGAAGGCACATATCAAA
>JAUXGQ010000260.1 GCA_030621975.1 Gammaproteobacteria bacterium
CGCTCGAATTCGTTAAATATGGCCAATATTCGCCTCATTCGAGCACGAAATCCGTCTCGGCCCCACGTCCGCTCGCTACGGTCCCCATTCTCGGACAGCCTCCTAGAGTTCCATCCGTGTGAATCCGTGTTCATCCGTGGTTTCACTATAAAGGACAGCGCTAACCTCTGGATCCGCGCGGGCCCAGAAAGAACCAGAGGTTCAGCGCCCCGCTTGTTCCAAGGGGGCGAGAAGCTGCGCGAATCGTGCCGGGGGCACGTACTGGAAGACCTCTTTGCCGTCAGGGTTCAGGGCAATGTCCAGGCCCTTTTCCGGGTACAACCAGTGGGTGATGTCCGTTTTCCCGGGTAGTCGCCGGGCCGGTTCGCCGAACAGGTTGCTGAGCAGTTTCGGCGCCAGGTCGGCGGCAGGCAGGTAGGTGATATGGCCGATGGGTTTATGCAGCATAGCGCGCTGGTCTTGCGGGGCGAGATCTACCTTGCGGGCGCCGCTCCCCAGCTTGCTGACCCGTAAACCCCTCTGGTACATCCGGTCGGCTTCCTGTTGCGGGAGATCCAGCGTGAGGATCAGATCGGCCTTGATGCCGCTTAGAAACAGGCGTTCGAAATAGGCCTCGACCGCATAATCCTGATCGGAGGAGGCGAACAGATTGATCTTCGCATCAGCTCCGAAGGCCGCTTGGGCCTCGCCGAGGGTGGTTTGCCCGAGGGTTATACCAAAAACGCTGGAGTTTCCATCCTGGTCCAGGTTGATCTTCCATGGCAGCTTCGGAAAATCGTCCGGGGCCCGCCCCCCAGGTAGGAAAACGGCCACCGCTACAGCCAGCAGACTCACCGTGGCAATAACGATCACAAGCTTTCGTTCCATAGCGCCAGCTTTATTTTCTCAGGATCGCCTGGTATCGGTGATGGGTATATTTACGGGTCCGGCGACGGGAAGCCGGGCTCCTGAAAAACTCACTTCCAGTGTCGATGATTTGGACCGCCGTTTACCGTTCCGTTCACCATGGCCTCGAGTCTTACCAGGTCGATCAACTGGATGTGTTTGCGCTCCACGTGGAGCAGCCCGTCATCCTGGAACCGTGTGAACAGGCGGCTGACCGTCTCCACGGCAAGACCGAGGTAATTGCCGATTTCGTGGCGGGACATGCTGAGATAAAAATCCGTGGCCGAAAAGCCCCTTTTTCTGAGACGGCCTGAGATGCTCAAAAGAAAGGTGGCCAGGCGTTCCTCTGCATTCTTTTTCGCCAGCAGCATGAGCATTTCCGTGTCCTGCCCGATTTCCCTGCTCAGCAGGCGGTACATCTGGTGCTGGAGACTGGGGATGAAACTGCTGAGCTCTTCCAGGCGGTCGAATGGGATCTCGCAGATAGCGGAGGTCTCCAATACCCTGGCGGAGCAGCAGTGGCGCTCGCTCTGAATGGCATCCAGGCCGATGATCTCGCCCGGTAAATGGAAACCCAGTACCTGTTCACCCCCATCTTCACTCGGGGTATAGGTCTTGACCGATCCTGTCGTTACCACGTAGAGGAAACGAAAACCGTCGCCTTCGCGGAACAGATGATCGCCGCGATGCAGGGGCCGGTTCCTCTTTACGATGCTGTCCAGCCTCTCCACATCGTCCGGCGACAGACCCATGGGGAGGCAAAGCGTTACCAGACTGCAATGCTTGCACGCAACCTTGATATTTTCGAACGTAAGGACTGTCGGCTTTGACACGGTAGATTTCCTACAACCTACCCTGCATTCTGCGGTTTCCAATGATTTGGATCAAGTAGATACGCCAAACTATTTTTAATACTTGATTTCAGTCAATGAATGGCGCTATTTATAAGAGGTTTTTGAGGGCCAAAAAGCTGCCACCGTATCACCGGTGGCAGCCTGCTAAGCATGCCAAAATTC
Source organism: Gammaproteobacteria bacterium (assembly GCA_030621975.1). Classification (GTDB taxonomy): domain Bacteria; phylum Pseudomonadota; class Gammaproteobacteria; order Chromatiales; family Chromatiaceae; genus JAUXGQ01. The sequence goes on from JAUXGQ010000260.1 coordinate 1,902, forward strand.
GCTTGGGCCGTGCTTATTTGCCGGGTGCGACGGGTGCAACGACGGCGGGAACCGCGCCGTATCCGCCGGGATGGCCACCATAGCCCCCCCAGGGGCCGCCGCCGTAACCACCGTAGGGGCCGCCGCCGTAACCGCCGGGGCCGCCGCCGTAACCGCCGTAGGGGCCGCCCCAACCACCACCGTACGGGTATCCTCCATACCCATACCCACGCCCATAACCACGCCCATAACCACGGCCGCGACCATAACCGCTGCCGCTCATGCTCATGTTGAAATCGCCGAACATGTCACCCATGCCATCACCCCAGCCATCACCCCAGCCGCTACCGCTCCCGGGGCCTCCACCCCACCAGGCTTGTGCGGACTGCATGGAAAAGGCAGCTACACCGACGATCGCAGCCGCGCCCAACGCTTTAGAAAGCTTACGCATATTGGATACTCCTCAATTTGAGCATTTCAAGATAAAGGCAACCTTTCCGGGAAAGGATCTCCACGCACGGGTCGCCGGGTAAACAGTCCATACATAAGGAATGCGGTTGAAAGTATATATCCTATCATTCTGATTTGGAATTATTCTTGTTCAGAATACAGAATACGCAAATTCGTTCGCCTCCGATCCAATGATCTCATCGAATTGGCCAATACGCCGGTCAACGATGTGGGGGACCGGGATTTATCCCTTTGATTGGAATGGAAATTATGTCCGTTCCCCAGGTCTCCGCCGCGGTTTTTAAAGCGGCTGGGCGTCGGTTGAACAGGTCAAAACCCAATCTGGCGGTTTTCTGGAACCCTGCCGGAGTTCCATTGTGACGGCCGGCCGAAACTGGTATCTTTCCGGCTGATCCGTTCCTGTTTTTCCAGCTCCGGGAGTCCGTTGTTTACAGGCCTCACCGGAACGCCAGTGCTTAATCCGACAGGACCCTTATAAAGAGTCACATGACCCGATTCGTTTTTATCACCGGCGGTGTCGTCTCCTCCCTGGGGAAAGGCATCGCCTCCGCTTCTTTGGGCGCCCTGCTGGAAGCGCGTGGACTCAAGGTCACCATGATCAAGCTGGATCCCTATATCAACGTGGATCCGGGCACCATGAGCCCCTTTCAGCACGGCGAGGTCTTCGTCACCAACGACGGCGCGGAGACGGACCTGGATCTCGGGCACTACGAGCGGTTCGTGCGCACCACCATGGGCCAGGACAACAACTTTACCACCGGGCAGATCTATGAAAGGGTGATCCGCAAAGAGCGCCGGGGAGAATACCTGGGGGGCACGGTTCAGGTCATCCCCCATGTGACGGATGAAATCAAGCATGCGGTGCGGCTTGGCGCGGACGACGCGGATGTCGCGCTGGTGGAGATCGGGGGCACGGTGGGTGACATCGAATCTCTGCCGTTTCTCGAGGCCATCCGCCAGATGGGCGTGGAAATGGGGCGGGAAAAGGCCCTGTTCATACATCTCACGCTGGTGCCCTACATACGGACTTCCGGGGAGATCAAGACCAAGCCGACCCAGCATTCCGTGAAAGAACTGCGTTCTATCGGAATTCAGCCGGATATCCTGATGTGCAGGGCGGAACAGCCCGTACCGGACGCCGAACGGCGCAAGATCTCCCTCTTTACCAACGTGGATGTAGAGGCGGTGATCTCGGCGGCCGACGCGGATAACATCTATCGCATACCCTTGATGCTGCATGCGGAGAAGCTGGACGAGCTGGTGGTACGTCAGTTCGGCCTCCAGGTCCCGTCGGCGAATCTGCGGGAATGGCAGCAGGTCATCCAGGGGCTGGAACATCCGGATGGCGAAGTGCGGATCGCCATGGTGGGCAAGTATGTACACCTGACCGAAGCCTACAAGTCGCTTTCCGAGGCGCTGGCCCACGCGGGCATACACACCCGCAATCGGGTCCACATCATCTACGTGGACTCGGAGCGGATCGAACGGGAAGGCCCCCGCTGTCTCAACGGGATGGACGCAATCCTGGTCCCCGGGGGATTCGGCGAGCGCGGCGTGGAGGGCAAGATCGGGGCGGTGCGTTACGCCCGGGAAAACCGGGTGCCTTACCTGGGGATCTGTCTTGGAATGCAGGTCGCCGTGATCGAGTATGCCCGCAACGTGGCGGGACTGGAAAGGGCACACAGCAGCGAGTTCGATAGCGGCAGCCCGCATCCCGTTATCGCCCTGATCACGGAATGGCAGAACCGGGATGGCAGCATCGAAATCCGTGACGAAAATTCCGATCTGGGCGGCAGCATGCGGCTGGGCGGTCAGGAGTGCCGCCTGGCGTCGGGCGGTCTTGTGCGCCGGTTGTACGGGAAGGACGTAATCCTGGAGCGCCATCGCCATCGCTACGAGTTCAACAACCACTATCTCGAAACCCTCGAACAGGCAGGACTGCGGGTGGCCGGGCGTTCAATGGACAAGTCGGAGGCCAAGCGGTCTTAGGAAGACAA
>JAUXGQ010000102.1 GCA_030621975.1 Gammaproteobacteria bacterium
AAAGCAGCACACCCACGATGATGCCCTTGTCCAGGTGCGGGGCCATCGCCAGGGTCAGGACGAAGGTGACCACGGCAACGAAACCATCGTGGGGCTCGGCCTTCCAGGCATGAATAATGGGCTCCACCTTCACCAGGTTGATCACCGCCATGATGATCACCGCGGCCAGGGTCGCCTGTGGCAGGTGATAGAGCAGGGGCGTCAACCAGAGCAGGGTCACGGCCACCACCAGACCGGTGACGATGGACGAGAAGCCGGTTATGGCGCCGGCGTTGATGTTGACCGCGGAACGGGAGAACGACCCCGACACGGCGTACCCCTGAAAAAACCCGGACACGATGTTGCTGAGCCCCTGGCCCACGAGTTCCTGGTCGGCATCCAGGCGCTGGCGGGTGCGGGCCGCCATGGCCTTGGCGATGGAGATCGCCTCCATGAAGCCGATCAACGCAATGGCGATAGCGACCCCGATGAGCTCCGAAAAGATATCCCAATCAAACGTCGGTATGACCATGCCGGGCAGACCCACCGGGATACTCCCCACCACCTTTCCTCCGGCCTCCTGAAAACCCATGGACCAGGACAGGATGGTGGTGACGGCCACGGCAACCAGGACGTTGGGCGCCTTGGGCGTAAACTTGCGCATCAGGACCATGATCGCGAAGGCCAGCACGCCCACGGCGAAGGTGGTCCAATGGGTGTGTTGCATCGCCGCCTGAATCGTATTCCAGACGGTTTCGTAGTGATGCTGGGCCTTCTCGGCGCTCACCCCGAACAGCTTACCGATCTGGGAGGTGGCGATGATGATGGCGCCGGCGTTGGTGAATCCCAGTACTACGGGATGCGACAGGAAATCCACCAGCACGCCCATGCGCAACAGCCCGAGCGCGAGTTGGAAGAGTCCAACCATAATGGCCAGAATTACCGCATAGGCCAGGTACCCTTCCGTACCGGAACTGGCCAGGGGTTCCAGGGCGGCGGCGGTCATCAGCGAGACGACGGCCACCGGTCCGGTGGCGAGTTGGCGGGACGAGCCGAACAGGGCCCCCACCATCGGGGGCAGAAACGAGGCATAGAGGCCATAGTAAGCGGGCAGGCCCGCAAGCTGGGCGTAGGCCATGGACTGGGGCACCAGAACCAACGCCACGGTCACTCCGGCTACGATATCCGCGCGCAGGGTTCGCCGATCCTTCAGCCTCCCCAGCCAATCCAGAAACGGCAGAAACCGCTGCCGCAATTCCGTCACCACATTAGTCATGCCCGCCACCGAGAGACCTCCCCATGCATCGCCCTGGGAGCCTGTCCGAGAATAGACTGATCTACTGTGGCCAAGCCTGGTTGGCCAGCTTTTCCGATCATTTTCGTTAAATAGGCCAAACTATTCGCCTCAAATGATCGAAAAATCTGACTCAACCAGTCTTGCCCTCGCTACGATCGCTATTCTCGGACAGGCTCCTAGGGCGGATCAATGCCGCCACACCGGTAAGGAAAAGGCGAAGGTCGCGCCTGCGCCGAGTCGGCTCTCGACCTGGATCTCGCCCTGTTGCAACTCGACGATGCGTTTGGTGATGGCGAGGCCCAGCCCGGCATGCTCATCACCGCGCGGATGCCCGGTATCGGCCCGGTAGAAGGGTTCGAAGATGTGGGGCAGGTCTGTCTCCGGAATCCCTGAGCCGGTGTCACTGACCCTGATGACCACCGCCCCTGTCCCCTGCTCCAGCGAGATGCGAACCGCGCCGCCCGCGGGCGTATGATTGAGTGCGTTCTCTAACAGGTTCTCCAACGCCCGTTCGGTCAGCGCGATGTCCGCGGAAACGAAGGGTAGTTCCTGCACCGGCGCCATGGAGAGCCGGATACCGCACTGGCCTGCCCTGAGATTGAATTTCTGCACCACATCCTGCACCAGCTCGGCGGGGGCAAAGGGTTCGCACTGCGGCGTGGTTTCCTTGGCGTCCAGCTTCGCCAGTTCGAACAGCTCGGCCACCAGGCAGGTCAGGCGCTCGCTTTGACGCAACGCGGTGTGCAGGTACTCGGCCCGTTGCTCCCCGGTCAACTCCGCGTCCTTCAGTTTGAGCGACTCCAGGTAGCCTTGCAGGGAGGCCAGTGGGGTGCGCAGGTCATGGGAGACATGGGCCACCAGTTCGCGCCTGAGGGCGTCGTTTTCCTGAAGCTTGCTGAACTGGGCGATAATGCGCTCGGCCATCCGATCGAAGGTTGCGCCCAGGCGGTCCACCTCATCCGCCGCGGCCGGCTGTTTCCCCGCATAGGGGGCATGGGATGTGAAGTTGCTGCCGTGAAAAGCGTCCATGACCGCCGCCAGGCGATGCAGGCGCCGGGTCAGGATATGAAAGACCACCAGCCCCGCCAGGAGACCGAAACCGAGGCTTGCCGCTACCGCCCAGCCACTCAGGCGCAGGAAATAACTTTCCCGAATCACCCTGTCCACCGAGTCGTACTCCTCGCCCCGCAGCACGACATAGAGGTAGCCTTGTGCGTTCTCGGCAGAGGGAACGAGGGTCACGGAAAAGGCCTTGCGCCGGTCATGACTGCGTGGGTCGTCGCCTAACAGGGGATAGCCTTGTTCACCGCTCAGGAAAGAACGGACAGGCTCCAAAGATACCTGTTTTCGCTTCACCTTGCCCGGGTCCGCGGAATAGGAAAGGATGTTGCCCTCCAGGTCCAGGAGGTAGATCTCGATACTGGGGTTGATGACCATGTACTGGTGAAAGGTCTCCTTCAGCGCGGTCTCGTTGAGACGGCCCTCCTCCACCAGGTTGCGGTCGGCGACCAGGTTCCGAGCCAGGTCTTTGTTGAACCGCTGGCTGACCTCCTGCAGGTAATGGCGCGTGGCAGACGTACTGATCAGCGCGTACAGCAAGCCAATGGATGTAAGCAGGACCACCAGCACTAAAGCCAGTCTGGCATACAGGGTTCGGATCATGGGTTCTCGGCGAACTTGTAACCCACCCCCCAGACGGTGAGGATGTAACGAGGTTTAGCCGGGTCGACTTCTATCTTGGCGCGCAGCCGGTTGATGTGGGAATTGACCGTGTGCTCGTAACCCTCGTGGTTGTATCCCCACACCTGGTCCAAAAGTTGTATACGGCTGTAGACCCGACCGGGTTGACGCGCGAAGTAGAGCAGAAGATCGAATTCCTTGGCGGTCAGCACCACCTCCCGCCCCCCGATTCGGACCTGGCGTTTGTCGGTGTCGACGATGAGATCCCCGCGCACCAGGACCGTCTCCGGCGCGGCGACGGCCGCCGACTCGGAAAGGGCTTCCACGCGACGAAACAGGGCCTTGATGCGCGCCAGCAACTCCGGGATGCTGAACGGCTTGGTAAGATAATCATCCGCCCCCATCTCCAGGCCCAGAACACGATCCAGTTCCGTGGTCTTGGCCGTAGGCATGAGGATGGGCACATAACCGGGCTCGGCGCGCAGTTTCTGACAAACCGCGAGTCCATCCATACCGGGGAGCATCAAGTCCAATACCACGAGTTCATAACTCCCACGCTGAAACATCGCGAGACCTTCCGCGCCGTCCCCGGCGATCTCGGCCTCACACTCGATATCACCCAGGTGCATCTGCACCAACCGGGCGATATCCGGATTGTCTTCAATGATCAGAACGTTGCGTGTCATAAACCTGGTGCGGGTTCGCTATCGGCGGTGCGGACAAGAGTGCATATTATCCGCACCGCCGGCTTTCGCTGCAAAGCTTTATGCCACGGCTCCGGAAGGGCCGGCCGTCGTGAAAGATCCGTTCTTTGCAGGCCTGTGTCCCTATTTGACCTTGATCACGACCCGGGCAACCGGGTTCAGCCACCGGTGGACGCGGCTGTCCAGGTCGCTGACCCCACTGTCCGGGTCGGTGTCGCCCAGCACGCCCCGGTGAATATGCACGCTGGGGTTGATATCGGACCCTGCAGCTCCGCTGGCCCCCATGCCGCCATTTCCGCCGGGATCGGCTGGAATGCCTGGTACGTCCGGTGTCCCGCCGCCGTTGATGATCTCATCGTTCGCCTCGGTGCCCGCATCATACCCGTTGAGAAAATAGGTATAGGTGCCGCGCCACCTGGGAATCTGCAGGGCATCCAGGCCCACGAAACCGTCATTGGTCGGCAGCATCATGGCGACGATGGAGAGGTGGGACCTGCGATAAGCGCTGACGCGCAGGCTGGCGTGAGCGGTCTCCCCCGGCCCCAAAAGCCCTTCTGCCGGATTGTCCACGTAGGCGCCTCCAGCATCGTCCACGTCGAGGATCAGCCCCGATGTGTCCCCGCCTTCGGCCATGGCCTGCAGGTTAGCGGAGGCTTCGGTTCCAGCCTCGAACAGGTGCGTGTGCCGATCGTGTGCGGCGACAAGCAAGGGTGTGAAGTAAATCCCGTTGCCGAGGTTGGTGATCTGCACCTCGACCTTGTGGGCTGCCAGCGCGGGGGTGGAAATGAGCATGCTGGCCGAGACGGCCGCCGCTGCGATTGCCTGTTTCATGATGTGTTCCTCGTTCTGATGCATGGGTGGAACGACCTGTTCCACGACCTACATTTCAGAGCGAAGAGCTCCCGTCCCTATCACCGAACTCTCACGAGTTTCTAACAAAACGCCCCGACCGCTTTGCTGCGAACCGGGATTTTGGTGATTTCCATCCTGTGAGTGAAGACCCCTTCTATGCCACGCACATCAGATGAACGCTGAACAGCCGCTCGGCATCGGTCCATACGCGGTCGCTGTTGAATCCGGCGCTGAGACCCAGCTCGGCGAACTCCTCGACCGTATACTTGTAAGAGTTTTCCGTGTGGATTGTCTCATCCGCCTCGAAACGGAAACGGTGATCTTCAATCCGTACCACCTGGTCCTTGATGCTGCGCAGATGCATCTCGATGCGCCCCGCAGCCTCGTTGTAGAAGGCCAGGTGCTCAAAGCCGTCCGGGTCGATCTGGCTGTCGAGTTCGTCGCGGATACGCAACAGCAGGTTGAGATTGAACGCCGCGGTCAGGCCGCGCGCGTCGTTGTAGGCGGCGTTCAGCCGATCAATGTCCTTTTTCAGATCGACACCGATGAGAAGGTAGCCGCCGCTTCCCACCATCCGCGCAATCTGCTTCAGAAAACGCCCCGCCTGGACGGGATCGAAGTTGCCGATACTGGAGCCGGGAAAAAATGCCATCTTCCTGACCGATGGCAGGGATTCGGGAAGGGTCAGCTTGCTGGAAAAGTCGGCACAGGTGGCGTGGACATCCAACCAGGGATAGTCTCGTGCAAGCCTGCGCGAGGATTCGAGAAGAAAATCCTTGGAGATGTCGACGCCCATGTAGTGGGTGGGTTTCAGCGCTGATAGCAGCAACCGAACCTTTCTGCTCGCGCCGCTGCCGAGTTCCACCAGCATGCACCGGGAGTCGATGGACGCGGCAAGCTCCCGGACACAGTCCTGCAGGATGCCCGTCTCGACCCGCGTCAGATAATACTCGGGGAGGTCGCAGATTGCGTCGAACAACCGGGAGCCCCGTTGATCGTAGAAGAACTTGGGGGGAATGGCCTTGGGAGTGCGCGCAAGTCCCCCGAGCACCTCGTCCCTCAGGCTGCTCTCGCCGGGATGCTGATCGTAGAAACTGACCGCCGGCCCGGTCATCGGTCGTCCGGCATGGCCTGGATGGCATAATCCTCTGTTTCCAGCGCCTCGCAGATGCCTTCGGAATGCAGGCGAATCCGTTGATACCGGTCGAGGAGGAGTCGGCGTTGTGGTTGCCCGGCGACGGGGCTGCATACGGAGGGACTCACACTGACTACCTTGCCTGTTGATACAACGCAGCTACGCTAATTTGTATCCGAAAACGCCCATCCTTGGGACGTCTCCGGAACGGAACCGGAAAATTCGATTTCCCGGTTCCTTCCTTGTTCAATGGGTTGGGGCCATTGAAAATGGCGGCACGTATTATGCCGCGCTTGCGCCCGGCCGTTTACGGCCGGGCACTACTCTACGGCGTCGGCGCGTTTAACGCAATCCGCTGCTGAGCCGGAGCCATCCGTTTGCCCTGGCCGGGATTTCCCGGACCCGGTTCTGAAACAACTACGCTTGGATAGGTGGTACAAAAAATCTTAACCACGGATGAACACCGATTAACACGGATGGCGCTTGCGTTACCCTTGCCTTCTCGTTGAGCGTTGGGCCGACCGATTATTCGCCTGCTCTCGTTTACCACAAAAAAATCCGTGTCCATCCGTGTTCATCCGTGGTTGTCTTTGTTATCCGGCTCAGCGCGCGTGCTGATGTGCTGCTGATCCACCTGACATGGGGGTACAGGTCAGCGGCTTCAATCCCGCCTCAATTCGTCGGACAAGGCAATCGGCGTGGGAAAGCGAAGCACC
>JAUXGQ010000240.1 GCA_030621975.1 Gammaproteobacteria bacterium
CAAAGCTAGCACTTACCTGTTCGTCAGGTTCATCCCCCCGGTCAAACGCGCCAATGGCATAGCGGGAGTAGCGTTGGCTCCAACGAAGCACATCCCGAACCGATGCATCTGCGGGTAGGGGCTCACAGTGCGCATTGTCCAGGTACTCTCGCATCCGCGTGGCGAGTTCTCCCGCAGTCTCTGATTCGAGTTTGTTCAACGCCTCAATCAAAAGGTCACTGGCGATGCGGGGATTTTGCTCGAACGATGCTTGGAGCTGTTCGAAGAATTCCGGCCAGTCCTGCAGCACTAGATCTGCAAGCGATTCGACATCTTCCTCTCCACCAAGGGTCTGGCGCTCGGTCAGTGCCAGTATTTGCCGCAGGTATTCTGGATAGGGACCGGCGTCCTCCTGCTCAATAGGGAGTGGACCGAAATGACGCGCCAGAGTGGGTGAGCAGACGCGGGCCGGCAGCGCAAAATCGGTACTCAAATCGTGTTGAACGATGAAGTTGTCCAAACGTTCGCGCAACACCGCGTGCGCTAGTTCACGGTACCCTTCCCGTAACCCTTGACTGAATCGCGAAAGCAATTCGCCCACGCCCTCGGACAGCCCAAGGCCTTCAAGCCTGGCGCCTAGCCAGTTGGAAACCTCTGGAACATCAAGTAATGCTCTGAAAGTGGCAGGCTGCCGGCCGAGGGCCCGAACAAAACAGTCTAGGTCGTCAACCTGCAATAATCCGGGGGCAAGCAGGGATATGACCCGGGCGACCGGGTCGTCGACAGGGTCTGGAGCGGGTATGTCATTAGCAAACAGTCCAAGCCTGCCTGCCAGATCGGGGGTGAGCCATGGAGGCGGTGGGTTACCGCCGAGGCAGTCCCGCAGTGCGCTACGCGGGGAAATTCTTTGGATCACGAGACCTGGCTGCCCTTCCATGTCAGAAAAACGTTCGAAGATCTTGGTCGACATCCGCAAGACCAAGGTACCGCCAGAATTCGAAGTGAGTCGCTGGCGAATTCTTTCTCTAACGCCGTGCAGCACTTGAACATCCGGAGTGCACACCTCCTCGGCACTGCTGTCGGAGTCGAGCCCCCAGTCGTCGATAATGATGTGGACGGCCATCAAAAACCTACTCGTCATTCCGGCTTGCTATGACGCTGCGATTTATCGCTCTGACCAAGAAACTGACGAGTATGTTGATGTGGCCAGGAGGCAGCATGGGACGATATTGTCCTATTAGTGCATGAATCTCATTTCGGAAGTCTTGCTCGGGGTCATCTGAGGCAGGGGGTGTCTCTCTAACCTCCTGTACTCCTGGTGGTTGCGGGGGCTCTGGTGGTTCGATTGGCACCACAGGTTCGGTGTGTAGGTCAGCCGCCGTTACCAGCGTATCTTCGATATCACGCGAAAGAGTGCCAATCTCAAAATCACTACAGGCACTCAGTGGCCTCCCATAGTACTCGGATGCCACACGATCAAGACCATCTTGCTCACCCGCCTTGACCCGATTGAACGCCACTGCGAGTGATTCCTTACCGTTTTTTCTCAGGGAGGAATTAATTCGTTGCCACTGCTCATCATCGTAGGTAAACGGCTCAATGGTCTGCCGGATCATGGCACAGCGTTCATCCTTGATCCTGTCTACCGCATCGAACAGCTTCCGTAGTATTTCTTGCTCCTGATCACTGTCTGCTGCGGAGCGGACCAGTTGCAATAGAGTATTGGCGATCTCCTGTGCGTCCTGCCCAGGCTGCTTGAGCACACGGAAAAGCCTGCTGGCGTCATCAGGCAAGTTAGGTGACGACTTGACGGCACCTGGGAGGGTAAAGTAGTAGTCCCGTAGCCCCTTCACCGTTTCACGCGCCCGCTCATCAGTCTCATTGCTGACCGGTGCGGGCAAACCCAAGACCTGAAAAACGTCATCGAGGACCTTGCGTTGCCTAGGCTCGAAGGTATCGAAGCGCAGCTTGTGATCATCGTAGGCAAAAAAGGCGCTCCACAGCAGAGCGGAGAATTGACCGGTCTTGTTGACCCACTTCAGGCGTGAGGCGTCCTTACGAATAGCGACTGCGGTAAATACCGGCATCACCGCGACCGGTAAGCCGTAGGGAGGGTCAAGCAACAGGCTGCGCAGATCAGCTAAGTCGTGGACCTTTTTACGCTTGTCGATCAGGCGATCGCGGATCAGGCGCAACAGCCCACCGACTACACCCTCGGCCTCGTCCGGTGTTTTTAGTGCCCATCCATCAGCACGTTCGACCAACAACCGGTTGGTATAAACCCCCAGCGTACCGTCAATTAGCGCCGCCAATTCACTGGTCTCTTTTTCACCCAGTAAATCATTGCGCAAGGCTGGAGACAAACCATCGAATTCGAGGATATGGCGCAAGAGCGCCTCTATTTTTGTAATTTTTCGATCATCCCGAGTATACAGACGATTGGTGTTCATCGTTCGAACAATGACCTCCTCCGTATACAGCTCCTGAACTCGGTGGTACAAATAGTCGGTAAAGCCGTGCCAACTCGTTACTGAAACAACCTCATCCGGATCGCCTAGCCGTTTGATAGTGACATCAGTTTGTTTCAGAGCCTCCCGGCCCAGGCGGGCATTCAGGGCTTCGCGCAGCGTCTTTCGGGCCTTATCCGACTCGCTACGCAAACGCCGAATGATCCCCTCGCCAGCCCCAGGTTGCTTCAACAGGTTGCCAATGGCCTTGTAACGACGCAACGGCACAACAAGGTCCGCCAATCCACGCGACGGTATCCAGACGTAGCTCAGAACCCCTGGGGCTGTCAGGTCTTCACAGCGTTGGAGTGCATGAGCGGCCTGCGCATCGCTCGACGGGAGCAGAAACAAAACCTGGGCCGACAGCCGTTCATTACTTGCTGATAAGCTGACGGCGTCATCTAATACTTCACGCAGGCTAACCTCGAAGGAACGGATGATTCCCGTGGCAGATGGCTCCAGATCGTGAATACCGCATTGGGGCAATAGGTCGCCGCGCAGGTCTGCATCACCTGCGAGCATCTCGGCAACACCAAGCATCGGTAGCTGCGCCGATTCCTCGTCGATTAGGGGGCCGATTTGAGTCCCTGCCTCGCCTTCGAGTTCCCACACCGGTATGTCTGCGTCGCGGCGCCAGATCAAACCGGCCTGTTGCAGATCCTCCAGGTCCTGCCGAAGCCGCGCGGGTTCTGTCTCTTGATCGTGCAGAGCCACCGCCAGGAAGGTATCGGTCGGCTGAAAGTCATCGCCCAGTACCCGCGCCAGGAGTAGCACCGTAAGAATGTCGACCTTGTGTTGGGGGTTCGAAAAGCCTGCCCTGACCTTTGCTACAGAGTCCCGGTACCCATCTGCCAGACCTGGATATTCGTCGAAGACCTCCTTACGGTACACCATGAACAGATCGGGCAGGCGAATCAACTCCTCTGCGAACAGCTCAGCAGGGTTCACGGGACGCTCGAAGAAGGGAGACTCGTTTGCCGCATCGAGATTGTCGAAGAACGTGAATACGGTGCGGTTCGCCTGGGCATAGACACCGTGGGAAGCAATGGCGAACAGACCCGCCGCAGTCACCGGATGAAGGGGGTAGCAATGGGTCACGATAAAACCGACCTCCGATGCCAAATTGGCGAACAGCGGCATGCCGGCGCAAACCCGGGCCAATTCGTCGGCCTTGGCGCGGGCCTGTGCCAACAACTGCTTACCTTCGTCGGTGGGGGCGATCATCGCGCTCAGCAGGTGATAGCCCTCGGACTCGGAGCCCTTGAGCTCCACCCGCATCGGGGTGAAGCGCCCCTCAATGGTTTCGAGCCGTTGTCTGACTGCGACCGCCGCCTCGGAACTGGCTCCGTACTCCCGCAAAGACCGGTGCGTGAGCGCAATGAACAAGGTATGCGCCTTGCCGGGCGCGCACACCGCCTCTACAAAGTGCTGCAGGTCGAAGATCTCTTTGACCGGCTCGCGCAACGGCTGAGTAATTATGTGCTCCAGGGCGTAACCGAACTCGTCCCAAATGACGGCGATACCGTTATAACCATGGTGCTCGACCAGGTTTCTGGATGCCTCCTGGTAGGCGTCGATCACCCCTTTACCGCCGAAGGCCTGAGGGTCGAAGTCGGCGCCGGCGGATACCTTCGGGTGCCATGCCTTGAATGCGTCAAGCGCCTCGGGCACCACATTCTCCAACTCCTCTTCCAGCTCCTCCAGATTGAATGCCGTGCACTGTATATTCCAGTCCGATAGAGGCTTACCACGGTAATCTGGATAATGCTCCAAGATGATGCCTAGCCGCTCCCGCGCCGCGGCATACTCGGTCTTTGGCATGATAGCACCCGGGTCGAGTCCCTTGGTCTGGTCCAACGCCTTATGCAGCCCCTCAAGCAGTGCATTTTGTAACGTAGGCGCTGGCGATCCATACAAGGTGACAACCAGATAAGGCCGGGCATCCGGATCATCGGTACGGTGAAAGGTCGATTCAATCTCGCGCCGCA
>JAUXGQ010000429.1 GCA_030621975.1 Gammaproteobacteria bacterium
GGATGCGCTGATGCCCGCCCCATTGACAGTGCGAACATGATGATCGGGCAGATAGACGATGTAGTCCACCTCCAGGTGTCTCTCTCTGCCATGCTGCCATTGGAACTTTTTCCGCACCTTGTCGATGGTGCGATGGAGTTGATCGACCGGGTTCTTCGTGCCATCCCGGTACTCTTTTTCTAAGCCCACCTCGGTCTCCTTCAGTGGACCGTCTTTCTGTTCGATGAAGAGCAGTCTGCCGCTGCGGTTGAGGACGACGAAGTCGATTTCACCGAAATGGCTCCAGCCATCGTATTCCAGCGACCAGTGGATATTGTGGAAAACGGTGTAGTCGTTCGGCAGCGCCTTTTTCAGGGTGCGCAGGGTTGCCATTTCCGGATTGCTGTCGTCCCGCAGCGCATGACGTGAAATGTCCGACGGTATGATATGAGCCATATAAACAGGGTCTCCTGGCATCAGGTCTTGCAATGCGAGATCCTGTCCGCCAGGGAGGCGGCGAGGCGCTCTCTCAGCCACAGGGGTGTTTCCACTCTGATCCGATCCGACTGGCCCATCAGCCATCAGTGCGACTGCCGACTGTCACGAAACGAAATAGCGCCGGTGGAAAGTTGCGCTGAACCTTTTCTTTGGCTCCCCCTCCGATCACTACCGTCGTCCGCTGCCAGTGGCGCTGGCCAGGTCGGGTGTTCAGGCGCTGATTCCGACCAGCACCAACCAGGTTTTCGCCCGGATGGGGGGTTTCCTTTAATACGGGCCTCTCATGAACCGGGTCAGTGGACAAATCCGATCGGCCGCCGTCCCCCGGTCTTGGCATCACACTCCCGGCGCAACTCTTCAAGCAGTTGCCCCGGCACCACGCGCCCGCCCAGCAGGCGCGCCTGCCGCACCACCACCGCAAAGTCGCCCGGCGTCAGCGTATCAAGCTGGCACAGGCGGGATTCCCAATCCTTGTTCAGAGACCGCTCCCAGCCCAGCCGCCGAAGTTCGCGCCGGAACATTTCCACCCGCTGAGGCGGCGTGAGATAGTCGAACTTCACCTTGAACAGGAAACGGCGCAGACTGGCCGGATCCAGGTGTCTGGCCAGATTGGTGGTGCAGCAGAAGAGCCCGTCGAAGCGCTCCATCTGGGTCAGCAGTTCGTTCACCTGGGTCACCTCCCATTGCCGGCTGGCCCCCTGGCGATCAGCCAGAAAGCTGTCTGCCTCGTCCAACAGCAACACCGCATCCTGTTCGCGGGCCTCCTCGAACATGGCAGCGATTCGCTTCTCCGTCTCGCCCACGTATTTGTCGAGCAGATCCGAGGCGCGGCGTACCACCAGAGGGCGTCCGAGCCGATCCGCCAGATGGCCAACGAAGGCGCTCTTGCCCGTGCCCGGCGGCCCGTAGAAACAGATGGAGCCACCGCTGCTGCGGGACAGGCCCTCCACCAGCCGTTCCAGATCCCGGTCCGCATTGACCAGGGCCAGATCGTAGGCAGTATGCAGGGGGGCCTGCTCCGGCGGCCGGTGCTGGCCCAGCAGCCGGGCACTCCGATCCAGGACCAGCTCCGCCACGCGCAACCCGGCAGCCGGATCGTTCCCTGCCACCAGGCCGGCCACCCGCGCCGCCTTTTCATACTGGGCCGGGGTCGCGGCCTCGGATGCAGCGATCCGCCCGATCCACTCCGCATCCGGTGCGAAGGGCTCGAAGTAACGCCGTGCAATCGCTTCCCTGATCCCTTTTACCGGCGGGCGGAAACAGACCGAGTAATCGAAACGGCGCAGATAGGCCGGATCGATCTCCGGGTCATTGGTCACCCAGATGGCGGGCACCGGATTCTGCTCCAGGGTGCGGTTGATCCAGGCCTTCGATGGCCCGACAGGCTTTGCACCCAGCATTCTCATAAAACCCTCGTCCTGCCCGAAGACATCCTCCACCTCGTCGAACAGCAACAGGGAG
This sequence comes from Gammaproteobacteria bacterium, assembly GCA_030621975.1. Lineage (GTDB taxonomy): Bacteria > Pseudomonadota > Gammaproteobacteria > Chromatiales > Chromatiaceae > JAUXGQ01. The sequence goes on from JAUXGQ010000429.1 coordinate 1,939, forward strand.
TGACTGCGCCGGGCCAGAAGCCGTTGACAGAGTGCGTAGGTGCGCAGTCGCTCACTTCCCGCCACCGACTTACCCGGGGTGTTGGCATGGGCGACCTCATGCAGATCGGCGCCGAGCGCGGCGGCGAGCACCTTGACCAGTTCCGTCTTGCCGACCCCCGGAATACCGTGGAAGAGAATATTGACGCCGACGGTCTTCTCCTCCATCGTCCGCCGCAACAGCGCCACCAGAAGAGCGGTATCCCGCTCCAGGTGGCGATAGTCACCGAGTTCCAACTCTGATGTTTCCGGGGTACGGGTAAAGTGCTCCAGCAGCCGGGCTTCGCTCATAGCCTCCGCAAAGATGAAACCGCTGAGACCCTCCATCAGATCGAAGGCCCGCTCCAGGTCCATCCCTTCCCGCAACGAGAGTATCCCGGATGCGACCAGCGGGCCCTTTTCGTCGAGTGCCTCAAGAACCGTCGCCTCCGGCTGCCCCGACAACCGGGAGACGATGCGCGAGATCCGAAGCGGAGAAGCCGGCTCGTTCAGAGGAGTGATAATTTTCTGAAAAATTCGGAAACCGTTTATCATCACGGCAAACAACAGCAGCGCCTTCTCTGCGGCCGTCAATTCCAGCATGCACCCTATGGTGGCGATGTTCTGGAACAGAGGCAGGTCGGTGGGTACCGGCCGCCTGGAGATCACCCCCAGACGCTGCTTCAGCACGCTCTCCAACTGTTGCGTGGTGACCGCCTCCACCTCTTCGAGGGGGTAGTCTGGATCCAGAAATGAACGGGGGGCAGGATTCTCCTTGACCGGCGCCCGCACGCCGGTCAGGCGCCGAAACTCACTGTTGAGAAAGAGATCTGGTAGTTCATGGCGACTACTCTTCCTGGCCCAGCCGAGCATCAGGGCCAATTCGATGAGCCAGGCGGCGAGCAGGTTCCTGTAGGGTACAGAGATATCCTCTAGCGGCTGTTGCGCACCCAGGGAAGAAATTGGTCGAATGAAATCAATTGCTTTTTCCATTTTTAACTCCTATGAGAACAACGGCGATCCGGCGGTGGAAACCGGGCCGATGAATAAAGTTTCGGGAATAAAAATAATGACCAGTGGACGGCTTCGTCCCGGGCGCCCGTTGGCAGCTATATACGGAACGCCGGCCGTATGTTTTGACGCTTACCGCCAGCACCGGAATTTAGAAAGAGGATACAGGGGAGATGCGACAAACTATGTCTCGGTCCGCTGGAGAGGATGATTTTTCTTAAATCCTTTCCCAGCCTGGCCGATAAGTACTCTTGTGCCCCGGTCAC
>JAUXGQ010000155.1 GCA_030621975.1 Gammaproteobacteria bacterium
ATGCCGGTGGTCAACCACAGCCAGAAGCGAAAAAAATGATTCATTACCGGATGCAGATCCAGGGCGCGATGGGCCTGAGCCCTATGCAGATAGATGGTTACGCCGGCGATGGTGATATGAGTGAGAATCAAGGTGGCCAGGATCAGTTGCCACCAGGAAAGGTCTAAAAAGCCATTTAACATAGTGCTGCCGACTCCCGGTTTGCGCCGATAGTGCCGGCGCCGGTTTAATTAGTTAGTGTCCGTCTATAAACATCAATTCAGAGCACTATAAAGAAAGTTTCGACGAGTATAAAGAAATTTTGCAGCTATCTTATTTGCACAACAACAGGTTCCCCACCCCATCCACTTCGCACCCCCACCCCGGCGCCAGCCAGGTGGTAGCGACTGTTTCCGTGATCAACGCAGGCCCGGCAAACCGCTGTCCAGCCCGCAAGTCCTCTCGCCTTAGGACCGGCACGCCGCCGTCGATGCCATACACTTTCGCCCTTGGAAACGGTTTTGCCGATCGGTCCTTCGAAACCCTGGATAGCGCAAACCTGGCACCCGGGGCAGCCAGACCAACGCGCAGATTAACCAGCTCCACCGGAACGGCCATGTGATGGCCGTAGCGCGACCGATGCCGATGGGTAAACGCCTCCAGGGCGCCCGCGATATCGACCCAGGGCACGTTCAGGGTATAAGACTGTCCCTGGTAGCGAAGATCCAGAGAATAGTCTCTTCGGAGCTTCCCCTCGTCGACCCCTTCCGCCACCAGGGACGCCACCCCGCCGGCGGCCAGACCATCGAGTTGGCGCTGAATTTCGTCCTCGTCCATACTGTCCAGCAGGCCGGGCCAGGCCTTGGACAACTGACGGCCCGATCCTGCCGCCAACATCCCCAGCGCGGAAAGGACGCCTGCATGCACCGGCACCATTGCGCGCGCCATTTCCAGTGACTCGGCCAGTGCGCACACATGCAGGCCGCCTGCCCCACCGAAGGATGCCAGGGTAAAAGCGCGCGGATCTATCCCCCGCTGCACCGAGATCACCCGCAGGGCCCGGGTCATGTGCTCGTTGGCCACTCTTATGATTCCCAGTGCGGCCTGTTCGGGGGAGCAGTTCATCGCCTGCGCCAGGGATTCCATCGCGGTTCGGGCGGCAACCTCGTCGAGACGCATCCGCCCGCCCAGAAACGCATCCGACCGCAGACGCCCCAACAGCAGATTCGCATCCGTGACGGTTGGTTGTTCACCTCCGCACCCGTAGCAGGCCGGCCCGGGCGCCGCACCGGCGGATTGCGGCCCGACCTGCAGCATACCCCCGGGATCCAGGCGCGCGATGGAACCGCCTCCCGCGCCGATGGTATGCATGTCAACCATGGGCACGGCTACCGGGTAGGGACCAATGTGTCCCTCGCTGGTCAATTGCGGCTCACCATCGATGAGTGCCACGTCCGTCGAGGTTCCCCCCATGTCAAACGACAGCAAACGTTTTCGTCCCGCTGAACCACCCACGAAGCGAGCCCCCACCAAGCCGCCGGCAGGACCTGAAAGAAGCATCCGCACAGCCTGCCGACCGGCCTGCGCCCCCGAGATAGTCGCACCGGAACTCTGCATCACGGCCACCCGCGCGCCCTTCAGCCCCTGGGCCAACCGCTCCAGATAACCTTCCACAAGCGGCCCCAGCCAGGCGTTCAGCCAGGTCGCCATACCTCTTTCGTACTCCCTCGTCTCGGGCAGCACGTCCGAAGAGCGGGAAACAAAGACACCCGCCGGCACTACCTGCTCGATCGCCCTTTCCGCCGAATCGTCCAGATAGGAAAACAAGAGATTGACCGCAACCGCCTGGGGCGCCAGGGCCGTAAGCCGGGCCTTGAGATCATCCAGATCCCGTGCCGTGAGCGGCTCCAGCCAGGTCCCATCGGCACCGAGACGCCCGCCCGTTTCCAGACAAAGGTCCGGAGGAACCGGGGGTGGATCCACCTCGGGCTGAAGTTCGTAGAGATCACGCCTGGCCTGGCGTCCGATGGTGAGAAGATCCGCCAGTCCGCGGTTGCCGACATAGGCGGTGCGCACGCCCTTACGTTCCAGGGTGGCGTTGGTAGCGACCGTGGAGCCATGCACCACCCGCAAGCCCCGGGGATCCAGCCCCATTTCCCGTATCCCCTTCAGAATTGCCTCCTCCGGCGCCCGGGGCGTGGACAACACCTTGTGTACCCGCAGCCTTCCCCCGTCGTAGAGCACGAAGTCTGTAAAGGTGCCGCCCATGTCGATGCCGATCAGTTTCACGGTCGGGACTCCCTCATTGATTGAATGGGATACCGGGTGTACGGTATATCCATCACCCGGCGAATAGCCTTATTACGCAAACAAAAAACGAAAATGCCAGGGAAAAGAACCCATTTTGGGGCCTTTGCAGCCGATAACATCCTTGCCAGCCGGCGTTTTAAATTGACGCCGGTCAATAGAAACGCCTCACAAACGATATCCCGTTGTCAAACAGCGGTACACTCTTTTTAGATTGGATTTTGTGAAATCAACCAAGCAAAAATAGCGAGGAGATTTTAATGACTACCCAGGGCAATGACGATTCCACCGGGATTGCTGACAAGCAAACGATCCTTGGTTCACCGCTGGGATCGGAGCTTTCCGAGGCGCAGGCCGCCGCACTGTCTGAAAAGATCGCGGTTTTCTGCCTGAAAGACGGTGACTTTCTGCTTGAGGAGGGACATACGGACGAAATCCTCTACGTCGTCATCGAAGGCAAGCTGGAAGTGGTCAAGTGTGTCGGGGGCGGGGACTGCATAACCCTGCAACTCCTGCATGCCGGCGATATGGCCGGCGAGCTCGGCTTTATCGACGGACTGACACATACCGCCGGCCTGCGCGCGATCGGCAACTGCGTCATTTTTGGCCTGAGCCGGGAAAACCTCGAAAGTTTTCTCAAGACTGACCCCGAGGTAAATTACAAGGTCATGCGTTCCATAATGCGCACCGTGCATAAGATACTGCGCCGGATGAATATACAGCACGTGGAGATGCAGAATTACATCTCCAAACAGCATGGTCGGTACTAGCCCGATTTCTCACCAGCATTAAACAGCAAATGCAGGCTGGGGCTTGCCCCGGCTTTGCTGCCTACCGGCTCGCGAAACAAAGAGCTGGGGCGAGCCCCAGCCTACCTCTACTAGTCATTGCACAATCCATGACGACCTGACCAGGCGTAGGAGCCCGCTTGCGGGCGAACATCCTCGGTGCGCGACCGCCGGTTCGCCCGCAAGCGGGCTCCTACGGTGGGCAGACCCTGCTTTGCATCGAGCCTGAAGCGACCGACCGAGTTTAAAAATCAGTCAGTTCGTACCCGGCGCCACAATACGGACAGATGGCCTTGCCGCTCTTTTCAATGGGCAGGTAGACCTTCGGGTGCATATTCCAGACCTCCATATCCGGTGTCGGACAACTCAACGGCAGATCCTTGCGACTGACAGCCTTTACGGCCCTTCCGGTGTTTTCCAACGCATCCGCGTTCGATGATTCTCCCATAGGTTCTCTCCTGTTTAGGGCGCGCTTCAAAATAACTTCACGTTTTTAGCGCAAGCCCTTAGGGCTCGCGAAACAATAACTCCCTGTTTTGGAACGCCGATCCATCCCGCCTGGCTGCGTTGCGAAAACTTGAAAGATAACGAATATTCCTGCGTTTCCGCGCCTTGCCAGACGGGCGCCTCGACGCCCCAAAATCAGGAATTTATTATTTCGCGAGCCCTTACACCAATGTAAGCCAATGCGCGTTTCCCCCCCGTCGGCCATGCACCTGGTCGAAATACAGACTCTGCAGACGTTCGGTAATCGGGCCGCGCCCGCCATTGCCGATAACCCGGCCGTCCACCTCGCGAATGGGGGTCACTTCGGCCGCGGTTCCGGTAAAAAACAACTCGTCTGCCACATAGACCTCATCCCGGGTAATACGTTTTTCTTTGACCGGGATACCGAGTTCTCGCGCCAGCTCGAAAATCGTAGCGCGGGTAATGCCATCGAGCGCAGAGGTCAGATCCGGCGTCAACAGCTTTCCGTCGCGCACCAGAAAGATGTTTTCACCGCTGCCTTCGGCAACATAGCCCTCGGTATCCAGCAACATGGCTTCGTCATACCCGCAGGCAAGCGCCTCCTGCAGGGCCAGCATCGAGTTGATGTAGTTGCCGTTGGCCTTGGCCTTGCACATGGTGACGTTGACATGATGCCGGCTGTATGACGAGGTGTGGATCCGGATACCCCGCTGCATATTCTCCGCCCCCAGGTAAGCGCCCCATTCCCAGGCTGCCACCATTACGTGGACGCTCAGGTTGTCCGCCCGCAGGCCCATGCCTTCGGGCCCGTAAAAGCACATGGGTCGGATATAGGCAGACTCCAGATTGTTCTCTCGGACGGCGGTACATTGGACATCGTTCAGGGTATCCGCGTCAAAGGGCATAGGCATATTCATGATGTGGGCGGAGCGAAACAGCCTGGCCGTGTGATCCTGCAACCGAAATATTGCCGTGCCTTTTTCCGTGCGATAGGCGCGCACCCCTTCGAATACCCCCATGCCGTAATGCAGGGTATGCGTCAGCACGTGGGTTTTCGCTTCTCGCCAGGGCACCATCTCGCCATCCAGCCAGATCACCCCATCACGGTCAGCCATTGTCGACATTGGTTTCTCCGTCTCAAAGCTCAGCCGGGTTCCATCAGATCCCGCCAGATTTCAGCCACCTTTTGGCGCTCATCCATCAGCACGCCGTCCGAGACCAGGCCCGGTTGGTCCTGCAGGGCATTGCGATGGTACGCGGCGCGGAAGGCCCGGTAGGCATTCGCCAGTCCTTCGGCCGCCGCCCCTTCGAGCAACCGGTTGCGGGACAACCCCTCGAGCAACCGAACGTTGTCCGTAAAATCCAGCAGATCCGGATGGTCATGGGCCCAGCGCAAAACCAGATATTGAACCATAAATTCGATGTCCGCGATACCGCCAAGGCCCTGTTTCAGGTCGAAGCGGCCCGGGGTCTTCTTGATCAGTTCGGTGCGCATCCGGGCGCGCATCCTGCTCACCTCCGCCCGCAGTGCCTCCGGCTCCCTTGCTTGCGCCAGCACATCGCGGCGGATTTCTTCGAAACGCCGGGCCACCGCCGGATCGCCCGCCACCACCCGGGCCCGGAGCAGGGCTTGATGCTCCCATACCCAGGCCTGATGATGCTGATACTCGTCGAACGCGTTCAGGGAGCTCACCAGCATTCCCGATGCGCCATTGGGACGCAGCCGCATATCCACCTCGTAAAGCGCACCGGAAGGGGTTTGCGTGTTGAGTATGTGAATGATGCGCTGGGCCAGGCGGGTGTAAAAAACGTCGTTGGCGAGGGGACGCTTGCCGTCGGTGTGGGCCGCATGGTCCTCGCTGCCATTCAGGAACACCAGGTCCAGATCCGAACCGTAACCCAATTCGATACCGCCCAGCTTACCGTAAGCGACCACCGCGAAACCGGTTTTCCCGCCCAGCACCCGCGCCGGAACCCCGTGCTTCGCACTCAGATGGCCCCAGGCGAGCCGCACCACCCGCCCCAGCACGACTTCG
>JAUXGQ010000513.1 GCA_030621975.1 Gammaproteobacteria bacterium
CAAAGAGGCTACTGGCGATCTGGAACGGGCACGGCGGATTCTGGATCTTTGCGGAGAGGGTTTTGCGCTCTACAGCGGAGACGATGCAACGGCCAGGGATCTCATGCTGTTAGGAGGTCATGGAGTAATCTCCGTGACCGCCAATGTGGCGCCAAACCTCATGCACCGGATGTGCGTCGCGGCACTGGGGGGAGATCGCGAGCAGGCGCAAGCCCTGGACGCAAAGCTCGCGGCCCTGCATCGGGATCTTTTCCTCGAGTCCAACCCCATCCCGGTCAAGTGGGCGGTCTCTGAGATGGGGCTGGCGCCAAAGGGTATCCGGTTGCCCCTGACCTGGTTGTCCGAGGCCATGTGGGGCCGGGTGCGCGAGGCCATGCAGCAGGCGGGCGTTCTATGAACCCGGGAAAAAGATGAAAACGTTCTCCAGTTTGTTACAGGTTTTGCCGGCTCTCGTACTCGCGTTCGCCCTGGGCGGATGCGGGACGCAAGAAATCCTGGCGGATCGTTCGGTGGACTACAAAAAGCAGAGACAGGCGGATGAACGCCTCGAGATACCACCGGATCTGACCCGTTCTTCCATTCAGGACTCGCTGGTGGTCCCTGATCTGACGCCGGCCCAGACCGCCACCTACTCGGAATACGTCTCGGAGCGCCAGGGTACCACCCGTACCAGTAAGATCGGCAACACGGTGTTGCCGAAATTCGACGATGTCACCGTAAAACGTGACGGCAATCAGCGCTGGCTGTTGATCGAGGCCAGTCCAGAGCAGGTCTGGCCGAAGGTCGTGGACTATTGGCGTGATAATGGGATTCTGCTGATTGAAGAAGACCCAACCGTTGGCGTGATGGAAACCGGTTGGCTGGAGAATCGCGCCAACATCAAGTCGGATTTCATCACCGATACACTGCGCAGCTTTCTCGATGGCCTCTATGCGTCAGCCACGCGGGATCAGTTCCGGGTGCGACTGGAACCCGGGGAGGAGGCCGGGACGACGGAATTATTCTTGACCCATCGGGGTATGGAAGAGGTCCTCGTGACCTCGACCGGTGGTGAACCGGGAGACCGGCCCGTGTGGCAGGGCCGGCCCAATGATCCGGGGTTGGAAGCGGAAATGTTGCGGCGCATAATGGTTTACCTGGGAGTCGGCGAGCAACGCGCTAAGCGAGTATTGACCCGCAAGGAGGACAGGCCCAGGTCCCGTCTGATCACTGGACGCGAAGGCCTGTCTACGCTCACTATCGATGAGGGCTTCGCCCGGGCCTGGCGGCTCACGGGTGTGGCGTTGGACCGCGTCGGTTTCGCAGTGGAGGACCGCGACCGGTCCGAGGGTGTTTATTACGTCCGCTACGATGATCCCACCACCGACCGGGAGGATGAGGGTATGTTGTCCAAGCTCGCCTTCTGGAAAAGCGATGATGAGAAGCCGGAGGACGCAAGTAAGTACCAGGTGAGCCTGCGTTCCGAGGGGGGCACGACCAGCGTGGTGATATTGGACAGGTTCGGCAAGCGGGACACCACGCCTACCTCACGCCGAATACTGACCTTACTGCACGAACAGATCAGATAGTTGTGCGATCGGCAGTCCTTAATCTTTGCGGCGCAGGTAGACCAGGTTGGCGCAAGACTCTTTTAAACGTGCGAGCGAGGGTTCGGGGGCTGTCAACACTTCCAGAAGGCCGTTTTTTCCATACACTTTTTGCCACATCATTTCGAAAAGTTTCGCGCTGGACACAGCTGGATGCTTATAACGGCGTCGCGCAACATCGATACGCCATTGCAGTCCCCTCAGGCGCGGTTGCATTTTGCTGGAAGCTCGCTGGATTTCAGAATCAATCAGTTCTCGGCGGCGTGCCTCAAAGGCGTCGGGATCGGACTCGAAGAGTTTTTTCCACTCGTCAAAATCGAAAATTCCAGATTGGCTGTTCATGATTGCTTGACCTGCGGTCTGAGTCTCTGAAACACTCAAAGCAATTCAGATGCCATTACGATAAAAAGTCTTGTTTATCAGAAAGATGTCTATGATTTCGTCTTTTGTTCGGGGCCTTTGTCAGGGACGAATGTAAAATTTTCGGACAGCTGGAGGAGGGCGTTGCGGGCAGACCTCAATCCTTGTCCGCTCGCGCGGCGCGCAGGATTTCGTCGGTCTTAGCGCGACCGAACCACGTGAGGCCCGCTTGTACCAATAGACTGTTCATGTCGACTTCAGCAGTTTCAGCCTTACCCAGACCGCTCTCGTTTGCATCTTTCAGAATGGCATCGACCAGCGCCCAGGTCGTTGAGTGCGCCGATACCTCGCGCGTTATATAGCCGGGCCGCGTAGGTTCCAGATGGATTTGATATTGCGTCCAGGCGTCGTTTATCCTTCGCCAGAACTCAGGTGCGACGCGCTGTTTCAGCCAGCCCACGGGGTCGTCCTGTTCCTTCATCAGCTGGCAAATATTGGCGCCACCGTTGCGTATCAGATATCCGCGCAGCCAATGAATATCCATGTCCCCCGAAGACCGTTTTGCAAGGGTAGCCTGGGTTAACCCGCTGAAAATATTGGTACTCCCTAGGGGAATCGAACCCCTGTTGCCGGCGTGAGAGGCCGGCGTCCTTACCGCTAGACGAAGGGAGCATACCTTTGTGGCGAGGAGCTGGTATTATACCCGGTCACG
>JAUXGQ010000188.1 GCA_030621975.1 Gammaproteobacteria bacterium
AACAGCCGGTTCACAGATGCCTCGGGACTGGACAGCGGCAACGTTTCCACCGCCCGGGAATTGACGCGTATGGTCCAGGCGGCGTTTAGTTACCCCTTCATCCGAAATGCGACCACGCGCCGTTCGCTGCAGGTTAGCCCTTACAAGCGGCGCGGCAGTCTTGAATACCGAAATACCAACCGGCTGTTAAGAAAAAGCTACTGGAACATCGGCTTGAGCAAAACAGGTTATATTAACGAGGCGGGGCGCTGCCTGGTCATGCAGACGGTGATCGCAGAACAGCCGCTGGTCATCGTCTTGCTCAACTCCTTCGGAAAGCTTACCCCGTTTGGGGATTCCAACCGGATCCGAAAATGGATCGAGGCGGGGTTTGGACAGAGCTGATCGGACGGGTCAATGCACCATAGCAGCGCGTGGACGGCTCGACCGGATGTAATCCGCGAGGATTCGAGCTGCCTCGTTCAGCTCGATCCTGCTGGTTAAACTGTTCTCATCCTCGTCATCCTCGTCATCCTCGTCATCCGCATCCGCTGCCGCATCCTTGTCGGGCAGGGGAGTCAGGCCCTGGGAAATGCGAAAGCGGTTCTTTTGTTCCCGCAGTCGGTTTTCACGTTCTTCCCACTCTTTCTTGCGCTCGCTTTCCAAGAGCGTCACGCGATCTTTCTCCTTGATCTTTTCCAGGGTCTCTTCTTCCGCCATCAGGAGTTGGAACCCCGGGTCATTGGCGATCCGATGCTTATGGGGATCCCATAGCTGCGCAACGGTACTCACACCCTGAACGGCACTCACACCCTGAAATGATACGGGTACCGCACTGACACTGGCCCAGGGCAAGGCATTATCCAGCGAGCGCTCCCCGTGATCGGCGGCACCCAATGCGGTGGGAAATACAATATCCGGCTCTACGCCACGAAACTGGGTACTGCCCCCGTTCACCCGGAAAAACTGGGCCATGGTGAGGCGTAATCTGCCCAGGTGCACGTCATCGGAACGCACGAAGCGATCAAGATCCACCAGAGTCTGTACGGTACCCTTGCCAAAGGTAGGTTCTCCGATAATGATACCGCGGCGGTAGTCCTGGATCGCACCGGCAAAGATCTCCGAGGCCGAGGCGCTGTTTCTGTCCACCAGCACCGCCAATGGCCCCGCATAAGCCAGATCGGGATCCGAATCCTCTTCGATTTCGATCTCCCCGAAAGCGTTCTTGACCTGCACTACTGGTCCGGACTGAATGAACAATCCCGTCAACTCCGTCGCTTCGGAAAGGGAACCACCCCCGTTCTGGCGCAGGTCGACTATGATGCCATCCACTCCCGAATCCAGCAGTTCGTTCAGCAGTTTCCGCACGTCCCGCGTGGTGCTGCGGAAATCCTTGTCACCTCTCATCTGGGCCCGGAAGTCCCGATAAAACCCGGGGATCTCTATTACGCCGATGCGCGTGCTCTCCATACCGTCGAGACCCTCGATGACGAATTGCTTCGCCGCCTGGTCCTCCAGTTTTATCTTGTTTCGAACCAGGGCGACGACCTTGCGCGGTCCGTCCGCACCCGCGCCCTTGGGCAGTATCTGCAAACGAACCAGGGTGCCCTTGGGTCCCCGGATCAGTTCCACCACGTCCTGCAACCGCCAACCCACTACATCTAGCATCGGGCCTTTTTCTCCCTGAGCTATACCTACGATGCGGTCTCCGGACCGCAATTGGCCACTCAGTTTAGCCGGCCCGCCGTTGACGGTTTTCTGCACTTGGGTGTACTCGTTCTTGGTGCGCAGCACCGCGCCAATCCCCTCCAGCGACAGACGCATGCTGATGTCGAAATTCTCCGAAACACTCGGCGACATGTAGCTGGTATGGGGCTCCAGACTCAGGGTATAGGCATTGATGAAGGTCTGAAACACGTCATCGGAATCCAGCTGACGGACGCGCCGCGAGAGTCCTTCATACCGTTTGTGCAGGGTTTCGCGGATATCCTTATCCTGCTTGCCCGACATCCTGAGGCTGAGAAAATCGTTCTTGACCCGCTTGCGCCAAATCTCGTCGACCTCGCTCCGATTGGCCGCCCAGGGGACGTCCTCACGGTTGAAGAGATAGTCCTCTCTCACGGTAAAATCAAAGTCCGAATCCACCAGCCTGAGCGCGTACACGACCCGGTCTTCCACCCGCTTGCGATAGACTCGAAAGATTTCGAAGGCCGGCTCAAGCTTGGCTTTGCGGAGCGCATCGTCCAGGGAACTCTTGTAAACCGAAAACCTGTCAATGTCCTTTTGTTGGAAAAAGCTCTTGTTGGGGTCCAGCATCTCAAGATAACGATCCATTATCTTGGTCGACATAGCGTCGTCCAATGGAGTCTTCTTGTAGTGATAGCGATCGATTACCCGCGTGATGATAAGCGTGGACTGTTGCTGTTTTCGGCCTGGCACCAGCTCCGAGATGTCCACATCCTGCACCTTGCCCCAGGGTTGCGGCGACACACACAAGAGCAATGCCAGTATCAGAAATCGACTCGACTTGTTCATTAATCTTCCAACCTAAGAATAAGACCTGAGTTGGACCTGTTCACAGGTCTGAAAGTTTCCTTCCCATACTTCAGGTCGTACATTATCAATTCTATTTAACTGATTAATATTTGACGTTTTATCAGCTGATCCACTTAGCTTTGCTATCCTGGACCCCGCTTTGGACTCTCATTTGATTCCCGTTTTACCTCAAACTCAGCCTATCCATTTACCGCTTCAGCCACCTTGCTTAACGGCCCGAGATACAGATCCTCCACGTCATCCCTAGCCTCCAGTATAAGGTATCCTGGCGCGGCTTCAAAAATCATTCGATCCGGGCCCTGTCCACTGTCACCTGTAATCGGCTCATTCCAGGGCATCTCTTAAAATTGTACAGACCACCCGGCGTTCTTTCCTGGGGCCGTCGAATTCACACAGGAAGACGTTCTGCCATTGCGACAGTGCCAATCTGCCATCCGCCAGCGGGATGGTTTCGGAAGGCCCCACCAGTCCCGCCTTCAGATGGGAATCCCCGTTACCGTCCTGGGCATCGTGCAGCCATACACCGCGGGGTATCAGTTTCCGCAACAGATTGATCACATCGGTCTGCACGCTCTGATCCCAGTTCTCCTGGATCATGACGGCGGCGGTTGCCCCTTGGGCGTACAAGGCTACCAGCCCATCGCGGATTCCGCTGCGTTCAACCACTTGAGCCACTTGAACCGTTATATCCACGAGTTGTTCCCGTGTATCGGTGCTGAGACGGATTATTTCCCTCATAATTGCTCCAAAATGGGATGGTCAAGCACTTACATTCTCACCCGGGTTCGGAATTTTGGGTCGCTGGCAACGGCGAATTCTGACAGGTTCATGTGATTTTTCCGATCTCCCCTGGATGTGCGCTTTGCGTGTACACTCTACAGATATTCAGCATTATGCACATTGCCCGCGGATTGATTCTATGCAACGCCGGCACGCTAGTGTACTGTCTCATACAGATTGGCGATTTCAGCAAGGCGAGAAATGGCCATATGCAAGGCGCACTTCCGCAGGGGTAGCTCTCACTACCTCAAGGAAGCGCAACGCAGCAGATGGCCATTTATCGCCTTGCCCGCAGGGAGCCCCTCAGGCGCGTGACTGCGGCGTTGCAGTCCTTGACAAGGGGGGGTCGCCATTGCCCGCGGACTGCGCCTTGCAGTAACGCGCCTGAGGAGCTCTGAAAACGTCAACCTGTATGAGACAGTACACTGGTATGGCCTTATCCGGATTACCCGCATCCCAGACGGGCAAGTTTGACATCAACGCTTTTTTGCAGCGCCTCGAAACGCGCTTGCAGAGGGAGACAGCGCGACTGATTCCAGATGCGCCGGTTGATAGACTGTTAAGCCTCTCACTGTACACACCGGAGCTCGCCGTGGCGCAGATCCACGGCTTGTGCCACGGCGATCTCTATTGGGGGAAGCCCGCGTCGGGGCTTCTCCGCATCGGTGTCGGGCAGGCGTTGACATGGGAGGCGAAAGGTCAGCACCGATGGTCGGCCCTCAACGACAAACTGGAAACACTGCAGCAACGCTGGCTGAGCGCGGATCCGGACCATGTAAAACCGGACCAGTGCGCCTTTCTCGGGCTGGCGTTCGATCCAGAGACCGATCCTCAAGGACCCTGGGAGGGCATACCCAATTCTGTTCTTCAAATCCCCGAGATCCTGTATACAAGGAAGGGGCCTGACTGTCATCTTACCTTTAATCTAGTCCGTAATCCGGACACCGATTTTAGAGCCGTGCAAACCCGATGGCGTACGATGATTCGGGACCTGCTATTGCGTCTGATGCAACCGACCGACCCGATCCGCACAGGGTCTGTTCCCCTGTCCCTGCTGCGCACTGACGACAACGCCGCCTCTCGGCACTGGTCAGAGCGTGTCGGCGCCGCCCTGGATGCCATCAACCGAGCAGAGTTTGAGAAGGTGGTGCTGACCCGCTTCATTAAGGTAAAAGCGCCCAGGGCATTCAGCCTCGGCCGAATGCTCGGATGGTTGGAAACCCGCTACCCCGGTTGCAGCCACTTTGCTATACCCCTGGCAGGCAAAACACTTGTGGGCGTAACCCCGGAACGACTGATTTCCGTCCACAACGGAACAGTCGTCACAGACGCCATCGCGGGCACCAGAGCTCGCCGGTCCGGGCACTCGCTACCCAATGAGGGGATCAACCCGTTGTTCGACGATCTAAAAACGCGCCGCGAACAACGCCTGGTCGTCGATGGAATCCTGCGCGCGCTCAAGCCCGTCAGTCACGATCTGATCACGGCCAAGCAACCTCTGGTTCTGAGCCTGCCTAACGTACAGCATCTCTGGTCCCCGATTCAGGCCAGGATTCACAGCGACATCACATTGCTCGATCTCGCGGAGAGACTGCACCCTACCCCCGCGGTCAGCGGCATGCCTCGCGACAGAGCGCTCCTGTGGCTGAAAAATCGGGGCGAGCAGTGGCGCGGATGGTACACCGGTGCCCTGGGCTGGGCGACTCAAGAAGGGGAAGGCGAGCTGGCTGTTGTCTTGCGCTGCGCATTACTCGACGACGACGAGGCAACCT
>JAUXGQ010000310.1 GCA_030621975.1 Gammaproteobacteria bacterium
AAATCTGTGTCCATCCGTGTTCATCCGTGGTTACATTAGATCTCGTAGCCTGTGTTGAGGAACGAAATACGGGTTAGTGCTATCCCGCGTTTTGCGAGCCCAACGCAGGCTACGTGTCCTACGTTTCGCGGGCGTGGATTCGCTTTTACAGACAGGATTAACAGGATTGGTCAGGATTTACAGGATCTCTTTAGATTCTGAATCTTGTATATGGCATACGTACACCCGATAGTCTTCTCGTTGACGCCTGCATCCGCAAGGCACATTTCAACATCCTGTCCATCCTGTAACATCCTGTTAATCCTGTCCATTCTTTTGATTTTCTTCGTGTTTGGTGAAAACCGCATCCAACAGCATGATCACCACACCCACGGTGATCGCCGAATCAGCCACATTGAAAGCGGGCCAATACCATTGCTGGTAATAGAGCTGGATAAAGTCCACCACCTGCCCGCGAAACACACGGTCGATCAGGTTTCCGACCGCGCCCCCGATGATCAGGCTCAAAGCCAGTGCGGCACGCCGCTGCCCGGGACTCACCCCTCGCAACCATGCGATCAATACGCCCGTGACCCCGAGCGCCAGCACGACGAAGAACCAGCGCTGCCAGCCCCCCGCCTCGCTCAGGAAGCTGAACGCGGCCCCTTTGTTGTACATCAGCGTCAGATTGAAGAAGGGGGTCACCGGCAGGGCCTGATAGGGATCGAGCAGGGTATCGGCGAAGAATTTCGTCAGTTGATCCAACCCGATCACTACAGAGGACAGCCACAGCCAGCGCAACATTAATAGCCCGGACTTCCCATCAGGCGGACCGGAAAAACTGGTCATATCGCTTCCTGAAAGTCTCGTAGTAAGAAACGGACTTCAGGCAAAGCGTCGGGTTTCACCCGCGCCCGTCACGTTCTCCACGCACCGGCCGCATAGTTCGGGGTGGTCCGGGTTTTGTCCCACGTCCTCCCGATGATGCCAGCAACGGCTGCACTTTGGATGCTGGGAGGCCCGCACCGCTATGCTCAGACCCTCCACATCCGTCGCCACCGCCTGTTCGGGTTTCCCGCTGGCGGGTTGCAGACGCGCATAGGAGGTGATCAGCACGAATCGCAGTTCATCCTCCAGCTTGCTCAGGTCCTCATACAGGGCCTGGTCGCAATACAGGTCCACCTCGGCGTCCAGGGATGAACCGATGGTGCGCGACCCGCGCAAGGCCTCCAGCTGCTTGCCCACCGCGGCGCGCACCGCGAGCACCCGCTCCCACAGGCCGCGGTCGAAGGTATCCTCGGCATCCAGGGGAAACAGGTCCTCGTACCAGGCCTCCAGAAATACCGACTCACCCCGCTCGCCCGGTATGTGCTGCCAGATCTCGTCCGCGGTAAAACTCAGGATGGGCGCCATCCAGCGCACCGCGGCCTCGATGATGTGATACATGGCGGTCTGGGCGGAGCGGCGGGCCGGGCTGTCCGCTTGCGTGGTGTACAGGCGGTCCTTGAGGATGTCCAGATAGATGCCACCCATGTCCACCACGCTGAAGTTGTGGAACTTCTGGTAGATCAGATGGAACTGATAGTCTCTGTAGGCGGCGATGATCTCCTGCTGCAGCTGCAGCGCCCGATCCACCGCCCAGCGATCCAGCTCGAGCATGTCATGGGTTGCCACCTTGTCTCTCAGAGGATCGAAACCGTTGAGATTGGCCAGCAGAAAACGGGCCGTGTTGCGCAGGCGCCGATAGGTATCGGCGGTGCGTTTCAGGATCTCGTCGGAGACGCTCATCTCGCCGCGATAATCGGTGGCCGCCACCCAAAGCCGGATGATATCCGCGCCCAGGGTCTTGATCACCTTCTGCGGTGCCACCACATTGCCCCGGGACTTGGACATCTTCATGCCCTCGGCGTCCACGGTAAAGCCATGGGTCAGAACCGTCCGGTAGGGGGCCCGCTCTGTCATGGCCACCGAGGTGAGCAGGGAGGACTGAAACCAGCCCCGGTGCTGGTCCGAGCCTTCCAGGTAAAGATCGGCGGGAAACCCCAGCTCCTCCCGCCGCTCCAGCACACAAGCGTGAGTCACACCGGAGTCGAACCAGACGTCCAGGGTATCCTTGACCTTTTCGTATTCATCCGCCGCTTCGCCGAGGAGATCCTGTGCATCCAGCGCGAACCAGGCCTCCACACCCGCCTGTTCGACCCGGCCGGCGATCTCGTGGATCAGTTGCGGGGTCTGAGGATGCAGCTCACCCGTCTGGCGGTGCACGAAAAAGGTGATGGGCACACCCCAGGTGCGCTGCCGGGAGATACACCAGTCCGGGCGGTTCTCCACCATGCCCTGGATGCGGGCCTTGCCCCAATCCGGCATCCATTGAACCCGGTCGATTTCCCGTTGCGCCGTGGCGCGCAACGCCTCTTGATCCATGCTGATAAACCACTGGGGCGTGGCACGGAAGATAATGGGCGTCTTGTGCCGCCAGCAGTGGGGATAACTGTGGCTGAAACGGGCTTCGTGCAGGAGCACACCCTTGGCCTTGAGCACATCCAGGACATGATCGTTGGCGGTGAACACGTGCTCCCCGGCGAACAGCTCGGTGCCTTCCACGAAGCGGCCGTCGCCCCCGACCGGATTGTCCACCGGCAGCTTGTAGCGTACCCCCACGATGTAGTCTTCCAGGCCATGCCCCGGTGCGGTGTGAACCGCCCCGGTGCCGGCCTCCAGGGTGACATGTTCCCCCAGGATGACCGGGACCTCACGGTCGTAGAGGGGGTGCTTGAGCTTGAGTCCCTCCAGGGCCTCACCCCGGGCATAGCCGACGACGCGGCCGTTCTCCATGCCATAGCGGTCCAACGCGTCCTTGAACAGGGCCTCCGCCATGATCAGGCGCTCGGTGCCCAGGGCACCGTCGCACTCTATTACCGCGTACTCCAGGGCGGGATTGAGCGCCACCGCCTGATTGGCCGGCAGGGTCCAGGGCGTCGTCGTCCAGATCACCACCGAAAGGGGACCTTGACCCGATCCGGAAGGGACCTGATGGCAGCGCGCCAGCAGCGCTTCCTCGTCCATGACCCGAAAGCGCACGTCGATGGCGTGGGAATCCTTGTCCTGATACTCGACCTCGGCCTCGGCGAGCGCCGAGCCGCAATCCGTGCACCAGTGCACCGGCTTGTAACCCTTCTGGATATGGCCGTTTTCCACGATCCGTCCCAGGCACCGGATGATGTCCGCCTCGAACCGGAAATCCATGGTGAGATACGGATTCTCCCAATCCCCCAACACCCCCAGGCGCTTGAAATCCGCCCGCTGCCGGTTCACCTGCTTGGCGGCATAGTCCCGGCAGGCCCTGCGAAACTTCTGCGCATCCACCTTTTGGCCAACTCTCCCGACCTTTTTCTCCACCTGGAGCTCGATAGGCAGTCCGTGACAATCCCAGCCCGGCACAAAAGGGGCGTCATACCCATCCAGGGTCCGACTCTTGACGATGATGTCCTTGAGTACCTTGTTTACCGCATGACCGATGTGGATCTCACCGTTGGCGTAGGGCGGACCGTCATGCAGGACGAACCGGGGCTGGCCTTTGCGGGCGGAACTGATCTGCGCATAGAGATTCATGCCCTCCCAACGCTTGAGCATCTCCGGCTCCCGCTGGGCGAGATTGCCCTTCATGGGAAAGGCGGTGTTTGGAAGATTGAGGGTTTTCTTATAATCAGTCACAGCCTGTTTTGCCTTTCGTCAAGTACGTCAAATAGGTTGCTGCCCCGGGCGGATGGTCTCCGATGTCTTGCCAGACGGTATCCAGTGTACCTCGTCACCAATCCTGTAACGTTCAGCGAGCCAGGAAGCGGTTAGCCGCAAGGCATGGCTCGCAGGGAATGGCCCATCCCTTTCCAAGAGCCATAACGCCGCGGATGACCGCTTCCGGGCTCGCCCGAAGGGAGCGCGCCTGTGCCACCATTGCGGCGTTGCGCTGCTGGTAAAGGGCTGGCCATT
>JAUXGQ010000227.1 GCA_030621975.1 Gammaproteobacteria bacterium
GTCCCGCGGACAAACGCAGTCTTCCGAACGCCCGGCAGGGATGCCGGGCAGGGGTTGCGCTCCAAGGAAGGCTTGGAAACACGGATTCCAGGGAGGTTGGTCGGGGCGAGAGGATTCGAACCTCCGACCACCTGAACCCCATTCAGGTGCGCTACCAGGCTGCGCTACGCCCCGTAAAAGTGGGCATGCTAGGCCCCACCGAGATTGTTGTCAATCAAAACTCGAATTTCAGCGTTTAAGTATCTGGACTATGTCTTCCAGTTCCACACGTATCTGCTTGACGATCTGCTGGCTCTGATTCAGATCGTCTTTTGCGGTCTCTCCCGACAGGCGCTGGCGTGCGCCGCCGATGGTGAAACCCTGCTCGTAGAGCAGGCTGCGAATCTGGCGGATCATGATCACATCGTGACGCTGGTAGTAGCGGCGGTTTCCCCGGCGCTTGACCGGCTTGAGCTGGGGAAATTCCTGCTCCCAGTAGCGCAGCACGTGCGGCTTTACACCGCAGAGTTCACTCACTTCGCCGATGGTGAAGTAACGCTTGCCGGGAATCGCAGGCAGGTCCGCGGAACTGCTACTAGCCTCCAGCATAGGCCTCAACTCGTGCTTTCAGCTTCTGGCCGGGACGAAAGGTTACCACCCGCCGCGCGGAGATGGGGATCTCTTCACCGGTTTTGGGATTTCTGCCCGGCCTCTGCTTTTTCTCGCGAAGATCGAAATTGCCGAATCCGGAGAGCTTGACCTGCTGCCCCGCTTCCAGGGCCTTTCGGACCTCCTCGAACAACATTTCAACCATCTCCTTGGCTTCCCGTTTATTGAGTCCCAGTTCTTCAAACAACTTTTCAGCCATATCGGCCTTGGTCAAAGCCATAAGCTACTCTCTCAATGTTGCGCCCAGTTGTGCGGACAGTGCTTGTAACACACCTGTCTGGACCGAGTCCACCTGTTCATCGGTCAGTGTGTGCGAAGTTTCCTGCAAAATCAATCCCAAAGCGAGGCTTTTTCGCCCCAAATCTACCTTATTTCCAGTATAGACATCAAACAGCAGGATGTCTCGCAGAATTTTCGGGGCGGCGCCTTGAATACAGTCGCGGACCGCTTTGAAGGGGATATCCCGGTCCACCACGACCGCGATGTCCCTGCGAATCGACGGATATCTCGACAGTGCCTGAAATGCGGGCAGTCGGCCAGGCGAAAGGGCGTCCACCTTGACCTCGAAAAGGAAGGTGCCGGACGCGAGCCCGAGCTTCTTTTCCAGTTCCGGATGCAGCATGCCGAGCCAGCCCACCGGCTCCCCGTCGCGTTCGACGGCTGCCGCCTGCCCCGGGTGCAGGGTCGGATGCTCGCCGGGCGCAAACCTGAAATCTGAACCTTGTCCAGTCAGTCCCAGCACCGCCTCCAGGTCGGCCTTCACATCGAACAGGTCCACGGGACGGGCCGTATCCCCCCATTGCTCGGGTTGCACGCTGCCCGTCACCAGTCCCGCCAGCATCATGTCCTGATGCAGACCTTCGCCCTCCTTCACGAATCGCCGCCCGGTCTCGAAGATCCGCACCCGCTCCTGCTGCCGGGCCTGGTTGTAGCGGGCGGTCTCCAGCAGCCCCGGCCAGAGACTGGTCCGCATGATGGACATCTGCGCCGATATGGGGTTGGCCAGTTCCACCCCGGTATGTTGAGGGTCGATGGCCCGCTGCTGCTCGGGATCGATGAAACTGTAGGTAATCGCCTCCTGATAGCCCCGGTTCACCAAGACCTGCTTGGCCCGATGAAGGTCGAAAACCGCTTCCGGTGCTGCCTGCATCACGGTGCGGGACATTCCCCTGTTGGTGGGCATTTCCGCGAAGCCGTAGATGCGCCCTACCTCCTCGATCAGATCCACCTCGATCGAGATGTCGAAGCGGCAACTGGGCGCGGTCACCTCCCAGCCTTCCTCGATCAGCGCCACCTGCATGTCCAGCCGTAGCAGGATGTCCGCGATCTCAGCATCGGCGATCTCCACCCCCAGGATGCGGCGGATGCGCTCGCGACGCAGCCGGATCGGCGCCGCTGGGCGCAGGAACTCATCCGCCGCACGCTCCACCACGGGACCGGGCCTGCCGCCAACGATGTCAAGCAGCAGCGCGGTCGCACGTTCTATGGCGCGCACCTGCAGCTGTGGATCCACGCCCCGTTCGAAACGGTGGGAGGAATCCGTGTGCAGGGCATAGGCACGGGCCTTGCCGAGAATGGCCCGGGGGGCAAAGAACGCGCTTTCGAGCAGGATATCCCTGGTCGTATCGCTGACGCCGCTCCTCTCGCCGCCCATGATCCCGGCGAGGGCCAGCGGCCCTTTGGCGTCGGCGATCAGAAGCGTATCCGGTTGCAGTTCCACCTGCTGACCGCCGAGCAAGGTTATGTTCTCCCCGGGCTCCGCCATGCGCACCCGGATAAACGCGTCGAGTCTGGCCAGATCGAAACCGTGCATGGGTTGTCCCAGTTCCAGCAGCACATAGTTTGTCACATCCACGACCGGGCCCAGACTGCGGATATCGCTGCGACGCAGGCGCTCGCGCATCCACATGGGGGTCTGCGCCGCCGGATCGATGCCCCGAATGATGCGGCAGGCGTAGCGGGGACAGGCTTCCGGGGCATCCAGCCGAACCTCGAAACGGTCATCGATGGCGGGCGCCACCGGGTTGATCTCGGGGGCCGTCAGGGGACGGCGGTTGATCACCGCCACCTCCCGAGCTATGCCCGCCATGCCCAGACAATCACCCCGATCCGGGGTCAGATCCAGTTCGATGGCCTGATCGTCGAGGTCGAGATAGGCGCGGAAATCCTGACCAACGGGGGCGTCGGCGGGCAGGGGCATGATGCCGTCGGACGATTCCGCCAACCCGAGCTCCGAGGCAGAACACAGCATGCCGAAAGACTGAACCCCTCTCAACTTGGCCTTCTTGATCTTGAAACCACCGGGCAGACTGGCGCCAATCAGGGCCGTGGGAACCCGCATCCCGGAGGCCGCGTTAGGGGCGCCGCAGACGATGGTCAGGGCCTGGTCCTGACCCGCATCGACGGTGCATACCCGAAGCTTCTGCGCATCCGGATGGGGCTCGACGGTCAGCACCTCCCCCACCACGACGCCCTGGAAATCAGGTGCGACCGGTGCAACGGAATCCACTTCCAGCCCTGCCATACTGAGCTGATCCGCAAGCTCCGCGGTGGCAACCGCGGGATCAACCCACTGCCTCAACCAGGCTTCACTGAATTTCATGATTTAACCGTTACCTTTACCGGCGTGGCGGGGCCACGCCCTCTACATTTCGAGTTATCGTATTCTTTATCATAGGCCGCTCAACGCTCATTCTGAACCCCGTAGGAGCCCGCTTGCGGGCGAACCAGGACCGAGCCGAAATTAAACATACGCTGTTCGCCGGCAAGCCGGCTCCTACGGCTCCGGCGCTCACGCAAACTGGCGCAGGAAGCGCAGGTCGTTTTCGAAAAACAACCGCAGGTCGTTTACCCCGTAACGCAACATGGCCAGACGTTCGACACCCATGCCGAACGCATAGCCCGTGTATTCTTCACCGTCGATGCCCACATGCCTGAAAACCTCGGGATGTATCATGCCGCAGCCCAGCACCTCCAGCCAACCGCTGCGACTGCACACCCGGCATCCCTCGCCCCCGCACATGACACACGCGATGTCGACCTCGGCAGAGGGTTCGGTGAACGGAAAATAAGACGGGCGAAAGCGCAACTTGCATTCCTGTTCGAAAAAGTCCGAAAGGAAGTCGTAAATTATGCCCTTGAGATCTGTGAAGCTCACGTCGTTATCCACCATGAAGCCTTCTACCTGATGGAACATGGGGGTGTGGGTGAGATCCGAGTCGCAACGGTAGACGCGTCCCGGCGCGATGATCTTGAACGGGGGGCCTGCATTCTCCATCACCCGGATCTGCACCGGCGAGGTGTGGGTGCGCAGCAGCAGGTGCTCGTCGAAATAGAAGGTGTCGTGCATGGCCCGCGCGGGGTGGTGCGAGGGTATGTTCAAGGCCTCGAAGTTGTGATAATCGTCCTCGATCTCGGGTCCTTCGGCGACCGCGAAACCCGCCGAGGCGAACAGGCGTTCGATGCGCTCCAGGGTGCGGGTGACCGGGTGTAATCCACCGCCGGCCTGCCCCCGCCCCGGCAGGGTTACGTCTACCCTTTCGAACTGCAACCGGGCCTGCAAGGCCTGGTGCTGCAGTTCCTCGCGCCGCGCTTCGATGGCCTGCTGCAACGACTTCTTGGCCTCGTTGATGGCCTGCCCGGCCCGCGGACGATCTTCCTTGGGCAGGTTACCGAGCTTCTTCAATTGTTGGGTGAGCTGCCCGGTCTTTCCCAGATAATGCACCCGCACCTTATCCAGCGCTTGCTCGTCGCGCGCGGCGTTGACCTGCTCGGCCGCCTCTGCGGCAAGCTGCTGTAGATCCAGTGGCGTATCGGTGTCCATCTTGCGTGGTCCTCGACCTTATTTGTGCGGGCAGGGCCCGGGTGACGAATAGCGCCGCGGTGAAGCTACGAAAACGATAAAGGGAAAGACCCGACGGTCTTCCCCTTGTTGTATCTGGTCGGCCACTTGCCCTAGGAGCCTGTCCGAGAATAGAGAACCTACTGCGGAAAAGCCATTTCGGCCAGATTTTCCGATTAAAATCGTTAA
>JAUXGQ010000146.1 GCA_030621975.1 Gammaproteobacteria bacterium
CATTTCATCAAGGACCGCAACGGGGACTCAAACACCATCTACATGGTGCAACTCGAGCTAACGGGATTGGGCAAAGTCGGAGACAAGGTGGAAGATTTTCTGGAACGCGGCATCTTCGGCTACCGGCAGGAATAATGGGATCGACGACTGTTATGACTTACTCCCTGTTTAACAATACGGTTCGAGTACTGCTTCTGATGGCGCTTGGCGCCCAGGTTTACGGAGCAAGCCCCGATCCCTTCGATGAAATCGTCGAGGTGGACAGCATTGTCGCCATCGTCAACGACAACGTAATCGTGCGCAGTAAAGTAGACAACAACCTCAATCAGCTGTTGGCGAGACTGGAGCAAAGCGGGACCCGGATACCGCCCGCGCGAGTGCTTGAGCGTCAGGTCATGGACCATCTGATCAGCCAGGAGTTACAGCTACAGGCCGCCAAACGGGCCGGTATCAGCGTGGATGACCAGACCCTCGCCGGCGCGATCGGCAACATCGCCCGCCGCAATAACCTATCCATCTCCGAACTGCGGGATGCACTCGAAGCCGACGGGATGAGTTTTTCGCGGTTTCGCGAAGAAATGCGCAACGAGATCATCATCGGCCGGTTGCGCACTCAGGAGGTTCGCAACCGGATTTCGGTGACCGACCAGGAGCTGAACAATTTCCTGGCCAGCGGCATAGGTTTGAATCCCCAGCGCACGGAATACCACGTGCTTCACATCCTGGTCGCAACCCCCGAAGCCGCTTCCCCCGAAGACATACAAGGAGCCCGGCAAAAGGCTGAAACGCTGGTTCAGGAACTGCGCGGCGGCGCCGACTTTCGACGCACTGCCATGATAGAGTCCAATGGTCGCGAAGCACTGGAGGGCGGCGATCTGGGATGGTTGAAGGTCGGGGAACTACCAAGCCTCATCGCCGATCGGGTCGCGACCATGCAGCGAGGCGACATCAGCGACCCTATCCGTACATCAGGTGGCTATCACATCATTACGCTGGAAGACTATAAAGGCAGTGAACAGCATATGGTTACCCAGACCCATGCCCGACACATCCTGATCACGACCAATCAAGTCGTATCCGACGACGACGCGCGCACCCGCCTCGAGCAACTGCGCGAGCGCATTGTGCAGGGAGACGATTTTGCCACCCTGGCACGATCCCATTCAGACGACAAAGCCTCGGCCATCAAAGGCGGCGACCTGGGCTGGGTCAATCCCGGTGATCTGGTGCCCCAGTTCGAGGAACAGATGGACCAGCTCGGTGCCGGTGAGCTAAGCCCACCGTTCGAGACCCAGTTCGGCTGGCACATCGTACAGATGCTGGAACGTCGGGACCACGACGGTACCGAGGAAATCTTGAAAAACGAGGCCAAGGAGACCATTCGCAAACGCAAGACGGACGAGGCAACCGATCTCTGGTTGCGCAGGCTTCGCGACGAAGCTTACGTGGAACTGCGTCTGCGGTAATGCCCCCTGTCGTCCTGACCCCGGGTGAACCGGCCGGGATCGGCCCCGATATCTGCGTACAGATTGCGCAGCGCCATCCCGATACCGAATTGGTGGTCATTGCCGACCCCAACCTGCTGACCGAGCGTGCCGCGCGGCTCGGCTTGCCATTGAAACTCATCCCTTTCGACCCCGGCGCTCCGCGTCCTCACACCGATGGACGGCTCTGTATTCTGGAAACCTCCCTGAATGTCCCTTGCTGCCCCGGTCATCTCGATCCGGCGAATGCGCCTTACGTCCTGGAAACCCTGCGCCGCGCTACGATCGGATGCCTCCGGGGTGAGTTTTCATCCCTGGTCACCGGCCCTGTCCACAAGGGGAACATCAACGACGCAGGGTTACCGTTCAGCGGACACACTGAATTCCTGGCCGACCTTTGTAAGGCGGATCCGGTCATGATGCTGACCGCACCCGGATTGAGGGTAGCGCTGGTGACCACACATCTGCCTTTAGCCGAGGTGAGTCGCCACATAACCCAGTCTTTGCTGAGTAAAGTACTCTGCACGCTGCACCGGGATCTCGTGGGACGATTCAACCTCTCTGATCCATGCATCCTGGTGAGTGGCCTGAACCCCCATGCGGGGGAGTCGGGCCATCTCGGCCGGGAGGAGATACAAGTGATTACACCCGTGTTGGAGCGCTTGAGGAAGTCCGGCATGCGTCTGGAGGGACCCTTGCCCGCCGATACCTTGTTTACGCCACCCTATCTCGAACGGGCTGACGCGGTGCTTGCGATGTACCATGACCAGGGGTTACCCGTGCTCAAGCACATGGGCTTCGGCCGGGCCGTCAACGTCACCCTTGGATTACCCATCATCCGCACCTCGGTAGATCACGGAACGGCGCTGGAACTTGCCGGTACAGGCCGGGCCGATACCGGCAGCCTGTATGCCGCCCTGGAGATGGCGATTGAACTTAAGTCCGAGTTATGAAATCAGCGCTCACTCTCCGCTGGCGCTGGATCGATGCTGCTGCACCATTTTACGGAGGCGGTTCTTCAGCAAGCGGCTCTGCTCGTCTTCTTTTTCCACATACTCCCGCTGCAGGGCCGCTTCGAGTTCCTTTTTCCGCTCTGCGTCCGAAACCCGAAGTCGTTGCCGAATCTGTTGCCGTTCGTGGTCCGATATGTGCAAGGCCCGCAGATTTGCGCTGCGGCCCAGGATGTAGTTACCGATGTCTTCCAGCAACTCATCGTTAACCTCAATTGGACGGAAGGAGTCGCGCAACGTCTTGAATCCTTCGAAGTTGGCGACCTGCATGGTAATGACTTCGTTTTCGATATCCGCCTGGAACAGAAACACGACGGGGATGGTGAACCTGACCTCAAAGCCAAGTCCGATGACATTGTTGAAGGCATCCCGCAGAGGCCATTCCGAGAACTCCATTCGCAGGTCCTGCAGGAACCGTCGGGAATCCAGTGCCGTCGACCTGGGGGTGACGGTAAACACTAAATCGTCCGGTGACCTGCAGGTAAACCACAGCTTAATGAATTTCGGCTGCCCGGTGCTGTCCACCGCCATACGGTAGTCTTCCTGAACCAGATTCCCGACCTCGCCATAACCGGGAAGCGTATAGCGTATTCCCACTTCCGGTTTCAGAAAATTCAAATGCTCGGTCATCTCATTGAGATACCGAAATACCGCCTGCATGGCCGGGCGTATTTCATTTTTATAGGCCGCGTCCTTGCGAACCTTACAAGCTTCCTCCTCGGACAGTTCCTGTTTTCGCCGTTCCGCTTCCCGTTTCAGGTCTTCGATTACGCCCATTTCACAAACCCAAGTCTGGCATGTTCTCCCTTATGAAAGTGGCTGATCATCCTCGCCTTGTGTTCCCTGCTACCTCTCTAGCGACATCTGGAGAAAAATCTTTGACTAGCGATCAGTCAACTTGATCTCAATCCGGCGGTTGCGTTGGAAGGCCGCCTGGGTATCCGCGGTGTCGACGGGATGGAACTCACCGAAGCCCGCTGCCGACAAGCGATCCTGGGGGATACCCTGCACGGCCAGGTAATGCACGACGGAGACCGCGCGGGCGGTGGAAAGATCCCAGTTGGAGGGGAAACGCTGGGTTTTAATGGGAACCCGGTCGGTGTGCCCGTCAACCCGCAGGATCCAGTTGATGTCGCCAGGGATCCTGGCCGCCACCTCACGCAGGGTAACCGCCAGCTTGCCCAGCTGCCGCCTGCCGGCGTCGCCCAGATCGGCGGATCCTGACGCGAAAAGCAGCTCCGCCTGAAAAATAAATCGGTCGCCGACGATCCGTATGTTCGGATCCTCACCCAACACCTCACGCAGCCGCCCGAAAAATTCGGATCGGTAGCGCTTCAGCTTGTTTACCCGTTGCGCCAGAGCCAGATTCAGGCGGCGTCCCAGATCTGCCAGTTCGGCGTCCTTGGTCTGGTTTCTGTCCTCCGCGGCCCGCAGCGCCTCGCCTACCACCGTTAGCTGCTCTCTCAGTGCCTGGATCTGCAGGTTGAGCAGCGCCACCTGGACCTGAGCACTGGCGGAGAGCTGTTTTTCCTCGCTCAGGGTCTGTTCCTTGTCCGCGATCACGGCCATCAGTTCGCGAATGTGGATATCGCGCTGGTTGATCTGCGTTTGTGCCAGCAGGGTACGCTCAGCCTCGTCGGCCAGGCGCGCTTCCAGGGTCTTGCTTCGATCGCGCAGGGCCCCCGCTTCCTGATTTCTGCCAGTGACCGCCAGCGCAAGTTGCCCGACCTGCGACTCAAGTTCCTGCCGCGTCTCCTGAAGGCTGGCGATGTCTTCCCGCAGGCTTGCGAGCTTGCGCAGCTGGCGCTCGATCAGTTCTTGATCCGCCTGGGTCCGGGCGGTCAGGCTTCCAACCTGCCCAAGCAGCTCGTAGCGTTCCGTTATGCTCTTCGAATAGTCATCCGACATCTGTTGCAGGTTTGCGGTGAGCTTGGCTTTTTCGTCCTGTTCCAGCGCCAGCAGACTGGAGATCTCGGACAGGCGCCTGTTCAGCTCTTCCAGTTCCTTGTCCCTGCCGGACAGAATTTCGGTCAGAAAGAATTGCGCCAGCGTAAACACCAACAACACGAAAATGACCAGCATGAGCAATGCCGACAGGGCATCGACATAGCCCGGCCAGATATTTACAACGCGCTGCGGATGCCGGTGACTGGTCAGCATTCCAGATTGAAAGCGCTCATTGAGGTGGCGTGGTGCCCTGCTTGGCGTTGAACGCCTCGAGCGTCTCTTTGAGCAACTGCCGATCCGCCCGAATCTCGGCCATCAGGGTACTGATCTCGTTGGACCGTGAACCAACGGGCACGTCCTCTTCCAGCTCCCTCTCCTCACTGCCCTCAGGGATGTCGATCAAGCGAGTCAGCCTGGAAAGCCATTCTTCCAGACCGTTAAAAAAACGGTTCTGCGCATGACCTGCCTGGATATCCATAAAGCCAAGCACTAAAGAGCCGCCCAGCCCGAACAGCGAAGAACTGAACGCCGTACCCATCCCCTCGAGCGGTTTTCGCAGATCGGTCTTGAGTCTGTCAAACACGGCAACAAGATCGCCGTTACCGACCTCCAGGGCACCGATGATATTACCCACGGAAAAAATGGTCCCGAGCAATCCCCAGAAGGTCCCCAGGAGACCCAGGAAGACCAACAGGCCTATCATGTAACGGGAGATTTCTCTGGACTCATCGAGGCGGGCCCGGATGCCATCCAGCACGGTGCGCAGGGAAAGCGCCGACATCCGAAAGCGGTCCTTTACCCTTCCCGAGAGATGGTGGGCGAGCGGTCTTAATAGACGCGGTTCCTCGGTCAAGGAGATCCCCGTCTGCCCCGTTCGGAACATCCTGATCCAGTTCAACTCCCGCCCCAGCACCAGGACCTGCCGCACGGCGATGCCGATCCCGACCAGCAAGACGCCCAGGATCAGGCTGTTGAATACCCAATTTGCGAGGAAGGCACCCTTGAGCGGTTCGTAAAGCGCAAAACAGATTGCCGCCACTATCGTCAGATAGAGGGCCATCCAGAAAAGCGTGTGGTTGGGGTTGCTCATAGGATTATCTCAGAAAATCCTCTCGTTATGAAGATCTCCGGGTCTGAACAGCGGGGAAGAATGTACCACATCCGAACGCTCGACGCAGGCGGGGACAACCAGAAAGCGCGACTTGCGGAAAATAAAGGGGTATACACCCCCGGAAAGGCTGAATTCAGTGGGTAACAGGTTGGCTTGTGGACAAGATC
>JAUXGQ010000528.1 GCA_030621975.1 Gammaproteobacteria bacterium
CCACGGCGCAGGCCCAGGCCAGGGAGAGTCCGTCGAAGGTGCTGGTGCCGCGGCCGATTTCATCCATCAGGACCAGGCTGCGGTCGGTGGCGTTGTGCAGGATGTTGGCGGTTTCCTCCATCTCTACCATGAAGGTGGATCTCCCCCCGGCCAGGTCGTCGGAGGCGCCGATACGGGAAAAGATGCGGTCTACCGGACCGATCCTGGCGGCGCTGGCCGGAACGAAACTGCCCGCGCAGGCGAGTAGCACGATCAGTGCGATCTGTCGCATAAAGGTCGACTTGCCCCCCATGTTGGGGCCGGTGATGATGAGGATCCGGCGCTGCTCGTCGAACTGCACGCTGTTGGGGACGAAGGGCTCGTCGCTGACCTGTTCCACCACCAGGTGGCGGCCGTCCTCGATGCTCAGTTCGGGGGCGTCCCGCAGCTCCGGGCAACAGAGATTGAGGTGCTGGGCGCGCTCGGCCAGATTGCACAGAACATCCAGCGCGGAGAGGGCTTCGGCGCAGGCCTGGAGCCGGGGGGCTGCTGGCCCCAATTCTCCGAGTAACTGCTCATATAGCGCTTTTTCCCGGGCCAGCGCCCGTTCCCTGGCGCTGAGCACCTGGTCCTCGAACTTTTTCAGCTCCGGCGTGATGAATCGCTCAGAGCCCTTCAGGGTCTGGCGTCGCACATAGTCCGCGGGCGCCCGGTCGGACTGGCTGCGGCTGATCTCGATGTAATAGCCGTGGACACGATTGTAACTGACCTTCAGATTGGTAATCCCCGTGCGCTCGCGCTCACGGGTTTCCAGATCCAGGAGAAACTGATCGGCGTTTTGAGACAGGCTGCGCAGTTCATCGAGTTCCCGGTCATAGCCCGCCGCCAGGACCCCTCCGTCGCGGATCAGCAGGGGCGGGTTCTCCACCATGGCCCGGGTCAGCAGGTCGAGCTGCTCGGGATGGGTGTCGATCCGGCCCGCCAGTTCCGACATCAAAGGGCTGTCCAGCTCCGCGAGCTTATCCTGCAGGCGGGGGAGCCGGGTGAGGGACTCCCGCAACACGGCCAGGTCCCGGGGGCGGGCGGATTTCAGGGCCACGCGGGCCATGATGCGTTCGACGTCACCGATGCCCTGCAACTCGTCCTGCAGCCCGTCGAAGGCCTGCTGCTCCAGCAATTGTCCGATGGCAGCGTGACGGCGCCTTATGCTGTCGATATTCCGCAGTGGGCGGTTGATCCAGCGCCGCAGCATGCGGCTTCCCATGGCGGTGACGGTGCGGTCCAGGTTGCCCGCAAGCGTGTGCTGGTGCTGGCCACTCAGGCTGTGGTCCAGTTCCAGATTGCGCCGGGTGGCCGCATCGATGATGATGCTTTCCTCGCGCCTTTCCACCGCTAGCCCGCGTATGTGGGGCAGGGCGCTTTGCTGAGTGTCCGCCACATACTGGAGCAGGCAGCCGGCGGCGCAAATCCCCAGAGGCTGGTCTTCGCAGCCGAAAGCCGCAAGGTTGCGGGTGCCGAATTGAGCTGTCAGCAGACGTTCACTGGTTTCCTGGTCAAAATGCCAGGCGGGACGCCGCGTTACGCCCCGCATCGAGGCGGTGGCCTTGGGGGGCGTGGCGTCTTCTTCGAGCAGCAGTTCCGCCGGACGCAGGCGCTCCAGCTCTCCGGCCACGGCTTCCGGGGTGTGCAGTTGCTGGATCACGAAACGGCCGCTGCCGAGATCCAGTACAGCGAGACCGAACGCCGGGCCTTGCTGGTAGAGCGCGGCCAGCAGGTTGTCCCGGCGCTCTTCCAGCAGGGCTTCATCGGTTACCGTTCCGGGTGTGACGATGCGCTGGACCTTACGCTCCACCGGCCCTTTACTGGTGGCGGGGTCGCCGATCTGTTCGCAAATCGCGACGGACTCCCCCGAACGCACCAGTTTTGCCAGATAACCCTCCGCGGCATGATAGGGCACGCCGGCCATGGGGATGGGTTTGCCCGCCGATACCCCGCGTTTTGTCAGGGTGATGTCCAGTAAGCGGGCAGCGCGTTCGGCATCCGCATAGAACAGTTCGTAGAAATCCCCCATACGGTAGAACAACAGCTTATCGGGCTGTTGGGCCTTGATGCGCAGATACTGCTGCATCATGGGGGTGTGCTGGGTTTTTTCTACCTTCGCCAACTGCCTGATCCGTATAGAAGTATGTCAACAGCGCTTATGCGTGTGTGGCCGTGCCGAACTGTGAGGTCCAGGTACGTTTCTATCATAAACGCACCCCCATGTACCGAAAACCAACACGACAAAAGTAGGCTGGGGCTTGCCTCAGCTTTTTGTTTCGCAAACTACTACGTGGCAAAGCTGGGGCAAGCCCCAGCCTACGTTTGCGGTGTTGGTTTTCGGTACATGGAGGTGCGTTTATGATAGAAACGCACCTGGATGTCAGCGTTCGAGAAGGTCAGGCACGCACATACGGATAACCTTTATTGAAGTTCTTTTAGACGGATCAGGCACTTGCCGAAGGCAGAAAAAACCCAACACACCCCCATGATGCAGCAGTATCTGCGCATCAAGGCCCAACAGCCCGATAAGCTGTTGTTCTACCGTATGGGGGATTTCTACGAAC
>JAUXGQ010000391.1 GCA_030621975.1 Gammaproteobacteria bacterium
CCTCGAAGGCAATATTGGGTCGACCGACATCGCAGGGGAGCTGCAATGGGAACAGGCCGGGGCTCGCCCCTCACTCAGGGGCAGATTCGCCTCGCGGTCGCTGCATTTGGAGGAACTCTTTGCAGCGTCAGATTCCAACCCGACCGACCAGACGAAGCCGGATCTACTGGATCGGCCGATCCTGTTGGACTGGGTTGACTCGGTGGACGTTGAACTGAGCCTCGATGTCGGACGTGTCCTGGGCGGCCCCGTGCCGATCCGGGACGCCGCGCTGAGAGCCAGGCTGATCGACGGAGAGCTCGCCATCTCACCTTTCAAAGCGACCCTGGGGGATGCTCCGCTCACAGGCGATCTGTCCCTCGCCCTGGAACAAGACGTACCCGCCATCCGGCTCGCTGCCCAGGTCCAGGGCTTGGATCTGACCGACATGCTCGAACAGCTGGCGGTGGGCGCCCAGATCCAGGCCAGGGCAGAGAACCTGACTCTCGCTGTGAAAAGTCGCGGCGGTACCCTGAGGACCTTGCTTGCGCGTGCAGACCTCAGCCTCAAGGCGGAAAGGGGCCGCATCGCCTACCGTGGCGATAAGGCCCAAAAGCCGTGGGAGCTCGATATCGCCACCGGCGGGATCGAGGCAAGGGAGGCCCAGCCGGCGAGGATCAGCGTGGACGGCAAATACCGGGCAATGCCATTCGCGCTAGCCGTGGACAGCGTATCCCTGGCAGCGCTCGCTTCGGGCGCCACATCCTGGCCCCTGAGGATAGAGGCAGGGAGCGCCGATGCGGTCTTTGCCGCGGATGGGGTCATGAACTGGGAGGCCGGCGGACCCGCTCTCGCGCTTCAGGCCAGGCTCGAAGGCAGGCGGGTTACGACGCTCAACCCCCTGTTCGACTTTTCCTTGCCCGATACAGGCCCCTATCGGCTCTCCGCCGAGCTGAAGACCTCCGAGGAAACCTATTCGGTCTCACGCCTCGAAGGCAATATCGGGTCGACCGACATCGCAGGCGAGCTGCAATGGCGGCAGACCGGGGCTCGCCCCTTTCTCCGGGTCAGGCTCGCCTCCCGGTCGCTGCATGTGCAGGACCTCTTTGCGGCGTCAGCTGCGAGCCCCGCGGACAACACGAAACCGGACGCCCTGGACAGGCCCATCCCGCTCGACTGGCTAGTTTCAATGGATGCCGAACTGGCGCTTGATGTCGGACGCGTCCGGGGCGGCCCCGTGCCGATCCGTAACGCCACTGTAACGGCCAAACTAAGCAACGGCCGGCTCGCCATCTCACCTTTACGTGCGACCCTGGCGGGCGCCCCTGTGACCGGCGATCTGTCCCTCGCCCTGGAACAAGACGCACCCGCGATCCGGCTCGCTGCTCAGAGCAAACAGATCGATCTGGGTAAGCTGTTCGAGGCGAGCGCGCAGATCCAGGGCAGGGCGGAGGACCTGACCCTCAGCCTGAGAAGTCGTGGCCGCACCATGAGGTCACTGCTCCGGCGCGCGAATCTCAGTCTCAAGATGCAAAGCGGCCGCATCGTCTATACGCACGAAAAGGTCGGGAAACCCCGGGAGCTCGAGATTTCGGCGGCCGAGATCGTTGCACGGGAGGCCCAGCCGCTAAGGCTCAGCCTGGATGGGGAGTACCGGGCCATGCCGCTTTCACTCGTCGTGGACACGGATACGCTGGAGGGGCTCGCCTCAGCAGTCGGCCCCTGGCCGCTCGGTGTCTCGCTGCAGGCATTTCAGGCGAGCCTGAATGCGAACGGCAGTGTCTCTCATCCCTTTGAGGGCAGAGGGTTCGAACTGGCGTTTGAGATCACAGGCCGGGACCTGAAAGAGCTCGATCCCCTCATCGACTTCGTGATGCCGCTGCGGGGCGATTACTCGATCAAGGGGCGCTTCGCCGACGACGCCAACCGTTATACGTTGAGCGACATCCAGATACACGTGGGCCAAAGCGACATCGGCGGTTCGATAGTCGTCGTGTTGGAGGAAGAGCGTCCCAGGATCAGCGCAGACCTCAGCTCCCGGATGATCCATTACGATGATCTGGAGTTCGTCGAAAGCGCCGACGAACCTGGAGACCCGACACGCGTCATTCCCGATTACATCATCCCCGTAGAGGCCTTGCAGGCAGTAAATCTCGATTTCGATCTCGCCGCCGAGCAGATACGCATGCACGGAGGCAATTTCGGGGATCTCGCGGTCAAGGCAACCCTTGAGAACGGCCGGTCAGTCTGGTCGGTGCGCGTAACGAACGACAGGATCGGCGGACGGCTGAGCGCGAAGCACGAGGTGGACGTTAACACCAATCCGCCGCTCAACAGCCTGCACCTGAGGGCGCGTGATCTGGACTACGGGCTGCTGCTCACTCAAGCGGAGGTGACCGATCTCGCGGAGGGCCGGGTAGACGTGGATATCGAACTCGCCGGGCCAGGCGCTACCCAGCGCAGTTTCCTCGGCCAGGCCGACGGGCATATCAGAGTCACCGGCGGGCCGGGCAGGATCTCGAACCGAGGGCTGCAGCTGTGGACCTCCGATCTCTTCGTTACCATGCTGTCGGGCAGGTGGCTAAGACAGCCCGTGGAGGACATAAACTGCATTGTCGGGCATATCGACGTTGCGGACGGAGTCGCTAAAACCGACAAGCTCCTGCTGGACACGGCGCGGTTCACCCTCGCCGGGAGCGGAGCCTTGGACCTGGATACCGAGGAAATAGACTTTTTGCTGAGTCCGAACCCGAAACGAAGGCGCCTGGTGAGCCTCGCAAACCCGGTGCGGGTATCGGGAACCCTCGCCGACCCGCAGGTTGCGATCACCGTATTACCGAGACGGCGTACCGCCACTACCAGTGGCCTGCTCGCCGGTCTGGTCAACCCGGCGTTTCTGCTTCTTGCGTATAGCGATACCCGTGCCAGGGGCAACGCCAATCCCTGCGCAGCCGCCATTGCAGAGCGGGACTCGACCCTGACGCCCGATGATTTCACGTTGGAGACGACGCGTGATCTGGTCAGGCTTTGCAGGGTGCGCGCAGATGACCCTTTGTACAACAGCGCGCGGGGATTCTGCCTGGCCTATGTGGACGGGGTCTGGGATTATCATGCAGCCCTGACCGCGGGTGCTGGATTTGACGCGATAGCCTGCCCCGGGCCCAATGTGACGCGGGATCAGGCCGTCGATGTATTTATCGCCTGGGCTGAAGCTAATCCCCAAACCCTCGACAGCGAGACTGCGGTGGATGGGGTGATGCGAGCGTTTTCCGACAGGTGGCCCTGCCCCGCTGACTGAATGCCTCTGGAACCCGGCAGTCCCGGACCGGACGGGGCGCATGGATATCCTGTGGACTGCCATAGTACGCATTGTTCAGGGCCAACGAGACCGATTTGGGCTATAGTCCTGGGGGCTGGACCGGAGTTATTGGCGTATGCCTGACTTTATTTGAATCCAATGAGTCAGCGATGCACGAAACACAGACTGTCCTGAGCGGCGTCTTTATTCCCGACGCC
>JAUXGQ010000168.1 GCA_030621975.1 Gammaproteobacteria bacterium
AGGTCGAGGTGGGTGCGACACTCGAGGTCAAGATGCTGTTGCTGCCTTCGTTCACGGGGATACTGACTTATGGTTCGGCAGTGGAGTGCGAACCCGTAACAGACGATGAGGAGTATGGCTACTGCCTGCGGGTGGGTTTCTCCCACATGCGCGACGTGGACCGGGATGCCTTGATCCGGCACCTGTTGAGGCGGCAGGCGGATCTATTGAGAAAGCGCCGGGAAGACAGGAACGGATAGGATTCTCCTGTCCGAAATCTCGAAGCGTCTCAAAGAGTTGAGATCTCCGCCCCCTTCATATACCCGACGGTAAACCAATAGGCTGGAGCAGACAAGGACCTGCCTTGCTCGCCGAGAACGGTCAGGCCGCACGCGATAAGGCTGTATGCTAATATACTTGAATTTTTGGCGGCCCAGCCCAATCTAATGGGGCGCGATAACTGGGGGGTAATAACATGCCAATCTACGAATACCGTTGTGGGGCCTGCGGTCACGAGCTGGAGGCGCTGCAGAAAATGAGTGACGATTTGCTGGTCGTCTGCCCGAATTGCAGTCAGCCGGCGCTGAAAAAGCTGCTTTCGGCGGGCGGGTTTCGCCTCAAAGGCAGCGGTTGGTACGAGACGGATTTCAAGCGCGGCGGCAAGAAAAACCTGCACGGTGACGCGGACAAAAAAAAGGATCCAGGCAAGAAACCGGACCCGGGGAAGAAGAACAAGGATTCCAAAGCATCCAAGGCCAGTAGTGGGGCTGGTGGCTCTCCGTCCTGAACATAGCTTATCAACGAAAAACATGGTCCGGCTGAAATCCGCGGGATTTCAGCCTCCTGCGGGTTTGCTGCAAGACTACTGAGGCGACGGGCAGCCCGGAACAAGGATAAACCCAAATGCGTACTCACTATTGCGGACATCTGAATACCTCACATCTCGACCAGGAGGTGGAACTCTGCGGCTGGGTGCACCGGCGCCGTGATCACGGCGGGGTGATCTTCGTGGATCTGCGCGACCGGGAAGGTCTGGTGCAGGTGGTCTACGATCCTGATCGCCCCGAGTCCTTCGCCGTCGCCGAGCAGATCCGCAGCGAGTATGTGCTGCGGGTGAAGGGGCGGGTGCGTCATCGCCCGGAAGGCACGGTCAATCCGGATATGCCCACCGGTGCGGTGGAGGTCCTGGGTCTGGACCTGGAGGTGTTGAACAAGGCGGAAACACCGCCAATCCAACTGGATGACGAGGATACCTCTGAAGAGTTGCGTCTGCGTTATCGTTACATCGATCTGCGCCGCCCCGAGATGCAGCAGCGTATCAGGCTGCGGGCCCGGGTAACACGCGAGTTGCGCCGTTATCTGGATGAACAGGGCTTTCTCGACATCGAAACGCCGTTTCTGACCAAGGCCACCCCGGAAGGGGCCCGCGACTACCTGGTGCCGAGTCGCACGCATCCGGGGCATTTCTTCGCACTGCCCCAGTCGCCTCAGCTATTCAAGCAACTCCTGATGATGTCGGGCATGGACCGCTACTATCAGATCGTGCGCTGCTTCCGCGACGAGGACCTGCGCGCCGACCGTCAGCCGGAGTTCACGCAGCTCGATATCGAGACCTCATTCCTGGATGAGGACGCGCTGATGGGGTTGATGGAAGACATGATCCGTGACGTATTCGCCCAGGTCTTGGATCAGTCGTTGCCCAACCCTTTCCCGCGCATAACCTACGCGGATGCGGTGCGCCGTTTCGGGACCGACCGGCCGGACCTGCGGGTGCCCCTGGAACTGGTGGACCTGGGAGACCTGATGAAGGACGTCGAATTCAAGGTTTTTGCCGGTCCGGCCAACGACCCCAAGGGCCGGATTGCGGCTCTGCGTCTGCCCAAAGGGTGCGAGCTCACCCGCAAGGAGATCGACGAATACACCAAGTTCGTAGGAATCTACGGGGCCCGGGGATTGGCCTATGTCAAGGTCAACGAGTTGGCCAAAGGCAGGGACGGGCTGCAATCGCCCATCCTCAAGTTCCTGCCTGACGCAGTGATCGACAGCATCCTGCAGCGCACCGGCGCCGAGGACGGCGACCTGGTGTTTTTCGGGGCCGACAAAGCCCAGGTCGTCAACGAGTCGCTGGGGGCCTTGCGGGTGAAACTCGGGGAAGACCGCGGATTGGTGGAGCAGGGATGGAAGCCCCTGTGGGTGGTGGACTTCCCCATGTTCGAATGGGACGATCGCGATCACCGCTGGGTGTCTCTGCATCATCCGTTCACCTCGCCCAAGGAAGAGCATCTCGATCTGTTGGAGTCCGATCCCGGCGCCTGTCACTCCAGGGCCTACGACATGGTCCTCAACGGCACGGAACTGGGGGGTGGCTCCATCCGTATCCACCGCCAGGAGATTCAAAAAAGGGTATTTGAGCTGCTGGGCATCAGCGAAGAGGAGGCGGAGCGGAAGTTCGGTTTCCTGTTGACCGCGCTCAAATACGGCTGTCCGCCCCACGGCGGGATCGCCTTCGGGCTCGATCGCCTGATGATGCTGCTGGCCGGTGCGGCGTCGATCCGCGAGGTTATTGCCTTCCCGAAGACCCAGACCGCGGCCTGCCCGCTGACCTCTGCACCCTCTGAGGTGGACGCCGGCCAGCTTCGTGAGCTTTCCATCCAGGTGCGTAAATCCCAGGATTGAGTCAGTATCTTACCGGGATGCAGGGGCGTTCAGATGAACGAGGAAATCTATAAACGGCCCGAATCGGTTCTGGTGGTCATCTACACCCTGCAGGGTGAGGTGCTCATGCTGCGCCGTACCCAACCCCGCTGGTTCTGGCAATCGGTCACGGGCAGTCTCGGATGGGGAGAATCGCCGCGCCGGGCAGCCGTGCGGGAACTGCTTGAAGAGACCGGGCTTCAGGTCCAGGGTAATCTCATCGATGCCCACCGGGGTAGATGCTTTCCCATCGTCAAACCCTGGCGTACGCGCTATGCACCGAATGTCCGGATCAATCGTGAGCACTGGTTCTACCTGCCGCTTGCGACCCATCGCAGCATTCACCTGAATCCCCAGGAACACACCGAATTCCGCTGGTTCCCGCTGCAGCAGGCGGTCCGGCGAGCAAGCTCCTGGACCAATCGAGATGCGATTCTTTCGCTTTACTAGACAGGATTCACAGGATTCACAGGATCTCCGTAGATTGTGAACGTTGTGCACGGCATGCGCACATCCGATGGTCTCGTCGGTAAGATCAACGTTTGGAAGGCACATTTCAACATCCTGTCGATCCTGTGAAATCCTGTTAATCCTGTCCATTCTTTAAACGCGGAAGACGGGTTGGATCGGCGTTCAAAAATGTGAAGTAATTTTGAAGCGAGTCCTTAGTCCTCCCAGTGATCACCGACTGGTAATCACTGAGACTGAAGCCTGTCCACGGCTGGGACGATCTGTTCCGGTTCGAAGACCGGCAGTGAACACGCCTGGTTGGCACATGCGAACGCGGCCGCCCTGGCCAATTGGGGGTATACCACATCCGGGTTGGGCAGTTTTCCCTCTCGCCGGTCCCACCATTCCACCCGTTTGTAGGCGAGCGGATAGCGGATGGCCGCCGCAAACAAACGCTGCGCGGCTGGGTCGTCTTTGCGCCCCAGG
This sequence comes from Gammaproteobacteria bacterium, assembly GCA_030621975.1. Taxonomy (GTDB): domain Bacteria; phylum Pseudomonadota; class Gammaproteobacteria; order Chromatiales; family Chromatiaceae; genus JAUXGQ01. The sequence goes on from JAUXGQ010000168.1 coordinate 3,610, forward strand.
ATGGTGATATGTGCGGGGTCACGATCCAGTTCCCGGTCGGTCAGCAGGACGCCGGCCAGGAGACGGCGCTGCTCGGTGACGACGGGCGAGGCCAGATAGCGCATGGCGTTCTCGGCAAATCCGCGGTAACTATTCTCGCCGGTGTAGTGCCATAGCAGATTGTTAAACCGCGCCACCTCGATGTTACTGTCCTGATGTCTGACCGGCGTGCGCAGAACGGTCTCAGCGGCTGCGGCCACCGCGGGTGAGGTGGTAAAACCAGCCCCTTTGGCATCCAGGAAAGTCTCTCCTATAAACCTCGCCGCGGCCTCCGCCAGGCGCAGCCACTTTCGATCACCGGTCACACCATAGAGATCGAGAAAGGCCCTGCCCATGGCCAGGGTATCACCCAGAAACGGACCCGACTGGAGGGTTTCCCCATGACGAAAACCGCCCCCTGGCAGCCCGCGATGGGCCTGTATCCATATAGCGGCCCGCTCGGCTTCGGATAGATAAACTTCTTCTCCCGTCGCCGCGTAGAGGGCAGCAAGGGCCGAGATTACCCAACCGTTTTCGCGGGCGTATATGTTGGTGTCGACAGGGGGCATCCCTCGCTTGCGTCGCTCGGTGTTGGCCAGGAGGTAGTACGCGTGCCCGTCGACCTCTGAGCTCAGGTCCGCATCCTGACTCGTGTAGAACGCCCCTTGCGGGCTTTTCAGGAACCCGGTCAAATAGCGATGGATAGCAAGCGCCGACTCCAGATGCAGTTCCTGGTCGAGCAGGCTGTGAGCGAGGGCGTACAGACGCATGTACTGGGCCTGCATGGACATGATCTTCTCGAAATGGCGCGATTGCCAGTCGCGGGTATCGGAGTACTGATACACGCCGCCCCATTCCGGGTCGAAGAGGAAACGCGCAGCCTGGAGAGTCTGCCGGGCCATGACCTCGTGCAGCTTGCTGCCCCCCTTCGCCCTTGCCAGGGCGTACTCCATGCTCGGCCCATGAATGAACTTGTGGATGCGCCCCCAGCCCCCGAACTCCGCGTCGTAGACGTACTCATAGCGTTCGTTGAGGACTTGCCGTTGCTCGTCGGACAGGCGGTCCCGCGACGCTTGCTCGGGGACGGACTGTTTGTTGTCGTGGGCGTCGGGTGACGGGTTCTCCGCCACGGCCTGCAGCGTCCACAGCATCCACTGCGGGCGGATGTAACCCCGTTTCTTGAGTATCTCGGTGCCGGTACCATCGAAGATGACGGTGGCGGGCCAGCCGTAGTCTTCATAGCGGTTGGAGAGATCCGGGTGGGCATCCTGGTCCGCGCGTACTGGAATATATCTCTCCCCGATCAGGTCGATGACCTCAGGGTCCCGGTAAGTGGTCTGGTCCATCACATGGCACCAGTGACACCAGCCGGCCTCCAGGTCCAGCAGGACCAGCTTGCCCTCCTCGCGCGCCCGTTCAAAGACCGCCGCGGACCAGTCCTGCCATTGAATGGTTCCGCTATCGGACGCCGCGTCGACCTTCAAGGGGACGGCGGTGAATAGTGCAACAGCCAGTAGCGGAATAAGCCGCGTCATCGAAAAATGCTCCAAGCACTTGCGGTTAAGTCTAACGATTTAGACCGCCCGAAACCTGGCATTCTTTCCACATTGCAGGGCCTGTCTGCACAGCGTTACGCGGGCAACGATGGCCGAACTTAGGCATTCGAACCGCAGACCGGAAATTCCCTTGGAAAATTGAGGCTGAATGACCGGAGTCGACCCGTTCCGGTCAATGGAAGCCCACCCCACGAATGACCGCTTAGCCGCGAAAGCGGTCATGAATGCCTGCGACCGCTACGG
>JAUXGQ010000392.1 GCA_030621975.1 Gammaproteobacteria bacterium
CACCCCCTCCCCGGGTGGGTTTTTTTTGTCCGACTAAAAGCACTCGGGACCGCCTGAGTCGGCGTTTAAAGATATGGACAGGATTAACAGGATTTCACAGGATGTTGAAATGTGCCTTCCGGATGTAGATCTTATCGACAAGACCATCGGATGTGCGCACGCCGTGCACGAAGTTCAGAATCTACGGAGATCCTGTAAATCCTGTCTAGTAAAGCGAACCCAAGCCCGTGTGACGTCTGCAAAACGCAGCAGTGTCCGCTAGTCCGAAGAGTCCTCTCCCAACCAGTCTCGCGGCTTGAGAAACACCTCGTAGAGCCGTGCCTCCGGGGAACCCGGCGCGGGCCGCCAGTCGTAACGCCAGGCGACCCTCGGGGGAAGGGACATGAGGATGGATTCGGTACGCCCGCCGGACTGCAGGCCGAATAGGGTACCCCGGTCGTAGACCAGATTGAATTCCACGTAGCGCCCGCGGCGATAGCGTTGAAAATCCGTCTCCCGTTCACCGTACGCCTGACTTCGCCGGCGCTGGACGATCGGCAGATAGGCCCGAAGATAGCTGTCGCCGACGGCGCGCAGGAATTCGAAACAGCGACTGAATCCCCATTGGTTCAAATCATCGAAGAACAGCCCGCCGATCCCCCGGGGCTCTTCCCGGTGCCGGATGTAGAAATAGTCATCGCACCATTGTTTGAAGCGGGGATAGACATCGTCCCCAAAGGGTGCACAGGCATCCCGGGCGGTCCTGTGCCAGTGGCGCACATCCTCTTCGAACCCATAATAAGGGGTCAGATCGTATCCACCACCGAACCACCATACCGGGTCGGCCTGGGGTTTTTCCGCGAGGAAAAAACGCACGTTGGCATGGGAGGTAGGCACGTAGGGGTTGCGCGGATGGATGACCAGCGAGACCCCCAGCGCCTGGAAACCGCGTCCCGCCAGCTCGGGCCGCTGAGCCGTTGCCGAAGGCGGCAGACCGGCCCCGTGCACATGGGAAAAATTGATCCCGGCCTGCTCGAAGACCTCGCCGTCCCCCAACACCCGGGTACGGCCACCACCCCCGGCTTCACGTTTCCAGGCATCTTCCCGAAAACGGCCGCCCCCGTCCGCGTGTTCCAATGCGTCACAGATGCGGTCCTGCAATCCCAGAAGATAGGCCTCTATGGCTTGAATGTCGGGGGTATCCAGCACGGCAACAGTCCTCAATGGGGTCAGCCCGGATATTTCACCACAGAGGACACAGAGGGCACAGAGTTTATTGAATTTGCGAGGTTTCTCATGCAAATCCGAACCCGGAGTGTTTACATAGCGTGTTTACTGTCCTTCTCCTTTCGAGGGCTTCGACAACCTCGTCTTGTGCTCGATCAGGGCCTCGACGATCGCCCTGTCAGAGGCCCGCTTCGCCCGCAGCGTCCTTTGAAAGCCCAAGTGCCGGGCATGGGTCTGCATGCCCTCACTGATGACCAGCAGGGGGGTCTTCTGTAACAGGGGGCGATGGACGGGACCAAACAGGCGCACCAGATTGTCCAGGATCTCATTGCTGGTCGCGGTCACCACATCTATCTCCGCCCAGCGGGTCACCAGGTCATCCGCTCGCGCATCAGGACAGGCGCGGCGATAGACCTCGGCATAGACGACTTCCGCGCCGCGCTGGCGCAAGGCATCCCCCAGCAGCGCCCGCCCCCCCTCGCCGCGGATAATCATTATGCGTTGCCCCTCGACACGCTTCAGCCGGGGACTCGCCAGCATTGCCTCGCTGTCATAGCGCTTTGCGGGCACCAGGGGAGGTGGATAACCGGCATCGGCCAGGGCCCCGGCGGTGGCCTCGCCCACGGCCGCCAGTTCCAACCCGCCGGGCAAGCCACCGGCGTCCTGAAGCATTCGCAGCCCGTATCGCACCGCGTTCGGACTGACAAAGATCGCCAGCTCGAATCCTTCGAGCCCCCGCAACAGTTCCTGTGCAGCCCCCCCTCGCCGCGGCGGAAGGATCTCCAGTGCGGGAAAGCACAGGGGTCTGCCGCCGGCCGTCCGAATCAATTCACAAAGGGGTTGTGACTGGTGGGCCGGACGCGTCACCAATACGCCCAGACCGTTCAATCTGGGACTTTCAATGACCGGCTCGGGCATAGAGGGTCTTGAGGATCGCGTCCGCCCCCTGCTTCAACAGACCTACCGCCAAACGCTCGCCGATCGCCTCGGCCTGGCTGGCGGGACCCAGTTCCTCACCGCGCAGGATCCTGGTACCGTCCGGTTCCCCTACCAGTCCGCGCAGCGACAGGACATCCCCTTCCAGGACCGCATAACCGGCAACGGGCACCTGGCAGCCACCCATGAGCCGATGATTCATGGCTCTTTCCGCCTGCACGCAGACGGCGGTCGGTCCGTCGTGCAGCGACCCGATCAAGCCATTGACCCAGTCATCGTCGGTCCGGCATTCAATGCCGATCGCGCCCTGACCAATGGCGGGCAGACTCTGCTCCGGCGTGAGATAGGCCGTGATACGCTGCTGAAACCCCAGACGCTTCAACCCTGCCGCGGCGAGGATGACCGCGTCGAACTCCCCGGCATCCAGTTTGCCCAGGCGTGTATTGACGTTGCCCCGCAGCGCGGCGATCTTCAGATCCGGGCGCTGGTGCGCAAGCTGGCACTGCCGGCGCAGGCTTGAAGTGCCCACCCGGGCCCCCGGGGGCAGGGCATCAGGGCTCGCGCAGACACTGGATACGAAGGCATCCCGCGGGTCTTCCCGGCGCATGATGACGGGTAGGTGCAGAGCGTGCGGAAGCGCCACCGGCACGTCTTTCATCGAATGCACGGCGATGTCCGCGCGCCCGTCCAGCATGCCTTGTTCGAGCTCCTTAACGAACAGGCCCTTACCTCCGATCTTGGCCAGCGGCGTATCCAGGATCTTGTCACCCTGGGTGCTCATGCCGACCACCTCCACCTGGAGCCCTGGATGCGCCCGCTGCAGGGCGGCGGCTACGTGTTCGGCCTGCCACATGGCCAGCGGTGACCGTCGAGTCGCGATTCGCAGGATTTTTTCAGGCATGAGATGCGTCACCGGATCGATTTAACTGACGCTATGCTAATGGCTCCAACCGAGACTGGCAAACATCTAACCAACTTCTCACCAGGGTTCGAAATTCGAATCGATCCGGCTAAGTAGGCTGAGGCTTGCCCCAGTACTTTGTCTCACCGTCGACCCCGCAGTAGAGCTGGGGCAAGCCCCAGCCTACCTTTCCCGTGGAACGGTGGCGAGAAATCGAGCTAGCCGAGTCCGTCTTTTCCGCGCTTCACCCAGCGCCGTACCGCGGCGAGATGCCGGCGGCTGATCTCGACCTGTTCTGCGCACCCGCTCAGGCGCGCCCGGCCGCTTCCTCCCAGGCTTTTTTCTATACCCACGAGACGTTCCCGGGACACCAGGGCGTTGCGGTGAACCCGTAAAAAGCGATCGGCGAACTCCTGCTCCAGCGACTTCAGGGACTCCTCGAGCAGCAA
>JAUXGQ010000257.1 GCA_030621975.1 Gammaproteobacteria bacterium
CCCGTTCGATTTCAACCCATCAACTGATGCAACCGTTCTACAAGGCGGTTTCGCGACCCAATACGCAGCAGAGCTGGGGCAAGCCCCAGCCTACATTTGCCGTGTTAATCCATCTCCATCCGTGGTTGAGATTTTCTGTACGATCTACCGCAAACCATATCCAATGGCGGTTTTGGGCGCGCGCAGAGGCTCAGGCCTCGGCAAAGCGCGTGCCATGCACGCTCACTCGTTGCGCAGCAGTGGCGCCGCCTTCTGGCCCAGGGCTCGCCAGGTGCCCAGGAAACCCACCGCCAGGGTGATCCCGGTGCACAAGACGGTGGTGGTCAGCACCGCCGACGGGAGGAATGTCCAGCTGGCATCCATCACCTGGGTCAGGACCGCCCAGGCGGTGAGGGTGCCGATGAGTGCTGCGATCACCGCGGTCAGGAGCCCGAGCAGCCCGTATTCCAGCAGGAACGCCTGCAATACATCGCGCCGGGTGGCGCCCAGGACCTTGAGCACCACGCTGTCGTAGACCCGCCGGCGGTGTCCGGCGGCGATGGCGCCGGCCAGCACCAGGGTGCCCGCGATCACCGTTACCCCGGCTACCGAGCGAACAGCGATGCCGATCTTGCCCAGGATGTCGTTGACCCGGTCCAGCGCATCTTTGATTCGCACCATGGTCACATTGGGGAAATCGCGGGTAACCGCGCGCTGTATCCGCGCCTCGGCCGCTGAGGTGGCGCCGATAGTCGCGATGAAGGTATGCGGCGCGTTGCGCAACGGCTCGGGGGAGAACATGATGGCAAAGTTGATCTGCAGGCTGCTCCATTCGAGTTGCCGCACGTTGGCGATGGTGGCGGTGATATCCCGGCCGAGCACGTTGAGCTTGATCTTATCGCCCACGCCGACGTCGAAACCCGCGGCGACGTCTTTGTGGACCGACAGCAGGGGCGGGCCGGCATAGTCCTCGGACCACCATTCGCCGGCAATGATGGTGGTGTTCTCCGGCTTCACGGCCGCGTAGCTCAGGCCCCGGTCGCCACGAATCATCCATTCGTATTCCGGTCTCGTCAGGGCCTGCTCCGGGGCTTGTCCTTTGATGGCGACGATACGGCCTCGGAAATAGGGCACTTTCTGCAATCGGTCCACCCCGTCGATGCCGCCTATGGCACGCTCGAAGGGCGCCATCTGTGCCGACTGGACGTCGATGAAGAAGAACGCCGGCGCCTTCTCCGGGATGCTGTCCTTGACCTGGTTCGAGATATTGCCTTCGATCAGCATGATGGCCACCAGCACGGTCAGACCCAACCCCAGGGACAGCACCACGTTGGCCGTCGGCGCGCCCGGCCGCTGCAGGTTGGCCAGGGCCAGGCGCAGGCCCGGACGACGGGGCCGGCCCATCAAAGCGGTGCCGCGCAGGACCGCCCAGGCAGCCAGCCGGAAGATCAACATGGTGGCGGCCGCGCAGACCACGAACCAGATGGCAAAGCGCAGATTGTCCGCCGTGCCGATGGCCAGCCCCGCGAGCAGCAGACCGCTCACCAGGGTCGCCGCGACGTAGCCGGGGCGGGGCCAGGCGGCGTTGTGGGAGACGGTGTCCCGGAACAGGGCGCCGGCCGGTACCTGGTGTACCCGGGCCAGTGGCCAGATGGTGAATGTCAGGGTAACCAGCAGGCCGAATACCGCCGACAGCGCAAGCGCGCCAGGGTGTGCGGCGAGCGACAGCCGGAACGGCAGCATGTCCGAGAGCAGCAGCGCCGCCAGGGTTGGAACCAGTGCGCCGAGCGCCAGCCCAATAGCGATGCCAGCCGCGGCCAATATCATGATCTGGACCATATACACCTGGAATACCGTGCGGTTGGGGGCGCCCACGCATTTGAGCATGGCGATGGTGTCCAGCTTGAGATCCAGATAAGCCTTGACGGCGTTGCTGACGCCGACCCCGCCGACCAGCAGTGCGGTCAACCCCACCAGGGTGAGGAACAGGGTCAGCCGCTTGACCATGCGCTCAACCGTTGGCGATGCGTTGCGGTAGTCGCGCAACCGCCAGTTGGCGTCGGGAAACGCCCTGTCGAGATCGGTTCGATAGACATCCAGGTCTTTGCCGGGGGGCAGCTTCAAGCGGTAGTGGTGGTAAACCAGGCTGCCGGTCTGAAGCAGGCCCGTGTCGGTCATGGATTCCAGACTCACCATGACCCGCGGCCCAAGCCCGAAACGGCCACCCCCGCCGACGCGATCGGGCTCGCGCTTTATGGCGGCGCGGATTGCGTAAACCGCGTCCCCGATCAGGATGCGGTCACCGGGTTGTACCCCAAGCCGTTCGAGTACTGCGGGCTCCACCACCGCGCCCCAGACCCCATCGGCCTTGTCCAGGATACCGTTGAATGCGGCGTCCTGGGCCAGTTGCATGCGGCCGAACAGGGGATAGAGCCCGTCCACGCCCTTGAATTCGATCAGGGTGCTCTGCTCGCCATCGGGCCGGCGCGCCATGGTGCGCATCTCGGTGTAGTGGGTGAGGGCGTCGCTGGTGCGCTCGATGTAGGCGAGCTGCGCCGGCTCGAGCCCCCGATAGAGCAGCTGCAGGGCGATATCGCCGCCGAGGATCGCCTGTCCGTCGTCGCGCAGTCCCTGGAGTATGGAACTGGAGACGGACTGCACGCTGGCGATGGCCGCCACGCCCAGCGCCAGGCAGGCCAGAAAGATGCGAAACCCGCGCAGGCCCCCGCGCAGTTCCCGCCGCGCCAGGGCGAACGCTACCCTCATACTCGGATAAACGGGGCTCACGTCGTTGCCGGCCCGAGATCCGGGGTCGACCGCGACATTGCGGGCGCTGCCGCTGGCGGCGCACCGTCGACCACCAGGCCGTCGGCGACCTGAATATTACGACGACATCGCTCGGCCAGTCGTATGTCGTGGGTGATCAATACCAGCGTTGCCTTGCGTTGAGTGCTCAGCTCGAACATCAGCTCGATGATCTGCCCCCCCGTAGCGCCGTCGAGGTTACCGGTGGGTTCGTCCGCCAGCAGCAGCGCGGGTTCCGGCACCAGCGCCCGGGCCAGCGCCACCCGCTGCTGCTCACCGCCGGAGAGCTGACTGGGATAGTGGCTCAGGCGATGTCCCAGCCCTACGGTGTCCAGTTCTTCGCGAGCCCGCTCGAAGGCGTCATCACGCCGGGCAAATTCCAACGGGATGGCGACATTCTCCAGCGCGGTCATGGTGGGCACCAGGTGGAACGATTGGAACACTATTCCCACGTGATCGCGGCGAAACAGCGCCAGCGCATCCTCGTTCATCTCGGTGAGCTCGTGGTCCGCAACCCGAACACTGCCGAGGCTGGGTCGTTCCAGGCCCGCCATGATCATCATCATGGTGGATTTTCCGGCCCCCGAGGGGCCCACCACGCTGACCGTCTCGCCTGAGCCGATCTCCAGGTCGATGCCGCGCAGAATCCGCACGGGTCCGGCGCTGCTCGCCAGCGTCATGTGGACGCCGTTCAATGCGACGATGGGATTTTCTTGCCGTTGTGCATCGCTGACTGTCAAAATGACTACTCCTGTTTTCTCGCTTTCCGCTGGCAACCCGGGCTTCAAATATGCGATATGATGTCGGACCCCCTTATTTTAATAGTGTTGCATCCGTTCTGAGATTGCTACTGCTGATCGTGAGCCTTGCCGGACCATTGCAAGGGGCGGGCGCCGCGGAGACCGTCCGCATCATGGCCTTGGGCGACAGCCTGACTGCGGGGTTTGGTCTGGCCGCGGCCGACAGTTTTCCCGTGCAACTGGAGCGGGCGCTCAAGGCCCGGGGCGTGCCGGCTGAGGTGTTGAACGCCGGTGTGTCGGGGGATACCACGGCGGGCGGACTGGCGCGGCTGGACTGGGCCCTGGCCGAGCGCCCCGATCTCGTGATCGTGGCGCTCGGCGCCAACGACAGTCTGCGCGGCGTCGATCCGGCCGTCACCCGCGCCAACCTGGCTGCGATACTGGAGAAACTCAGAACACGGGATCTGCCGGTGCTGCTGGCGGGTACCTATGCGCCGCCGAATCTGGGCAGGGCCTACGAGACCGCCTTTAACGGCATCTATCCCGAGTTGGCCGATAAGTACGGAGTGCTGCTCTATCCATTCTTCCTGGAGGGGGTTGCGATCGATCCGGCACTCAACCAGGCCGACGGCCTCCATCCCAACGCCAGGGGGGTAGCCGTGATCGTGAAACGCATCACGCCTTATGTGATCCGGTTGATCGAGCAGTCAGGGCTTTGAGCTGGGCTCCCCGGCCGTCGGTATCGCTTGCATAACGCCTTAAAGCAGTGGCCTTCAGAACAAAGAACGGAGACAACCGCGATGCGGGAGTACTGCTGGGCCCATATTTTAATCAATCCTGGCGTTCTCGGCTTC
>JAUXGQ010000396.1 GCA_030621975.1 Gammaproteobacteria bacterium
CTGGCCAACATGTTCGATATGCGCACACGCCTCGCCAAGGAGATCCTGGAGATCCTCGGATCGCAGGGGTCGCTGGAACTGTGCAAGGTCCGGATTCGCAACACCATCCGCGTCCGCGAGGCCGCCTATCACGGTTCACCCCTTACGAAGTTCGCACGCAGCGCCCCCGTGACCAAAGATTTTCTCCAGCTGGCCGAGGAGATCGCGGGGCCGCTGCGCGAGGGGGCTGAAGAGGCCGAGGCTGTCGGACGCAGGCATCGGGACGCTCCGGCCCGCAGAAAGCCCGCACAGAGCGAGAGCCTGCGCGAGGTGGTGCTCAGTTTCCAAGCCGAGAAAGGCGCACGCATCGAGATTGCGGGCGATTTCAATGCCTGGGTGCCGGACGACGGTGTCGAGACCCAAAGCGGCGACGGCGAACTGCGAAAGATCCTGAGGTTGAAACCTGGAAGCTACGAGTACCGGTTGATCGTGGATGGGGTTTGGCAGCCGGACCCGAAGAACCCTGAGCGGGTGCCGAACGAACTCGGCGGCATCAACTCACTCCTGCGGGTCTGATGGTCGAAGATCGCAAGAACACACCGAATCCTGCGTGGCGGCCCGCCCAGAAGTATTCCGAGCGTCTGGCCAGCATCAGCCACCATCTGTTGGGGAACAGAAAGTCGACGGGGGACGGTCCGGTTACAGTGCATCGGTTGCCGGTGCTGCTGGCGCTCGAGCCCGGTCATCCCGGTGCACTGCAAGCGGATTCACTGGTTGACGCCCTGAGCGGAGAGCTGAACCGGCCGTCCCATGGAAACGCGGACTCGTGCTGGGAGGTCTACGCCACCGAGCGGCCCGACGAGATCGACCCCGAGGAGGCGCGCTTCGTTCTCGTGCTGGCCTCGGCGAGCCTGCCGGGTGTCCGTCTCGCCTACGCCAGGATCAAACTGTTGACGCGGACTGCCTCTCCGCAGATGGGTGTGCTGCTGAGCGGTACCGGCCCGGCGGAACGGGCGCGCCGCTGTCAGGAACGGCTGGTCGAGGGTGCCTTGTGGTTTCTCGACCTGTCCCTCATCGAATTCGGGCATATCGACGCGCCGGCCCCGGAGTCCAACCAGACGTTGGCGCGGGCAGCGGAAAAGATCCGCGACCTTTGGACGTCATCACTAGCACACAAGGAGTGAGAGGGAATCATGACCTTACAGATACGCACCATCACAGATGTCAGCTCGGAAGAGCTCTACACAATCATCGTCGATAGCCTCGGCGCGCTGGTTGGCGAAGGCGGCGGGCTCTGGGAGACCGTCCCGCGCATCGGGGAACACTGTGTGGTTGCCGTCGATCAGGCTCGCGAACTGACCTTGATAGGCTTCCACCCAAGTGAGCCCTGGCGCGCCTTGATGGCCGGCCTGAGTTCCATGGATCAATTGAACAACAAGCTCGCCGCCCTGCTTATCCGAGATTATCGTAAGCCCGCAAGGCTTATCATTCTGTCCCCTGCGAGACCCCCGGGGTCTGAGACGCTGGCCCAATGTGGGGCGGTAACGTTGCGCAATTTCAAGGTCGTCGAGGTGAACGGAGAACGGGGCCTGTTTCTGGAAGAGCCATTGGAGACCTCCACGGGCGCGACCGACACCAGTATCGAGCCTCGCTCCGGGAAAGCGGGCGAGCCCGGGCTCACCAGGGAGGAAGAGGATTTCTTCGCTTCCGTCTAGCAGGGCCATTCCTCAGCGGAAAGGCAAACATAATTGCCGTTCTATCTGTGTTTATCGGTGGTTAAAGTATCTTCTACGATCCGCCCACGGCGCAAAAAAAAAGCCCTGGCATTTCTGTCAGGACCTTGTTTTGACTGCCAATTATGGCTGTTAAGGCTTCCTTCTCCTCTATCTTATTATTCTTGTGGATCCTTATTATTTTTGTGGATCTGCGTGGGTACCGCTCACTGGCGACCGCCGTACCTTGGCTGGCGGAAGCGCTACTAGAGTAGTGAAATAAGGAGGCAATAAGGATGCCAGTACACTCATCCCCCTGAATTAAAAGAAAATCCTGAGTGCGCGCGCCCTGCCGCCATGGGCCCGGAGTGTTGCAGATTCAGACGGAATTTTGATTTGAATGTAACGATTACCAGGTTGATCAATGGGTTACGAACGATGCGGCTGTGTCACAGATCAAGACAGGTTGGGCCGAGGGCTGGTAACAAACGGCGGTTAACCCGCTGCCGTTATCTTTTGTCGCTGCGAATGAGTTTTTTGCCCAGACCCGTGGCTAGATTGCGATAAATGATAACCCCGATATCCGGGCGCAGACGAATCAGATTGTCGAGTTCCCGGTGAGGCAAAACCGCCGTTTCCATCTTTGTTTGCGAAGTGGCGGTAGCTGAGTGCCTGGCATGCGCCAAGTACGACATCTCTCCCAGGCATTCGCTGGCGCCGACCGTGCCCACATGGGTGGCCGATTGGCCGGTGCTGATCGACGCCTCGCCCTCCAGCAGAATAAAGGTCTCCTCGCCTGCTTCATTTTCCCTGATGATCTGCTCGCCCGGCGGGAAGGTCTTCAAGGTACAGCGGCCCGCGACCTGCCTGATCTGTTCGTCGTTCATGCCGGCGAACAAAGGGATTTGCGGTACGGCCCTGGCGATCTTGGGTATGACGTTCCGGTCTATGAATCCCCTCAGTACCAGACTCGCGATGGCCTGGCTTTCGGGTAGCAGGTCCAGGCCCTCATGCTCGGGCTTGAGCAGTATCCGTACCATGCGGATGCCGTCCAGCCGCTCCACTTCATGGAAGACCATAGCCGGGATATAGGCCGCGGGCAGGAAACCGAGTTCCAGCAGCGTGCGCTGCATGCGCGGCGCATAGGCGCTGACATCCACCTCCATGTATTCAATGCCCCACAGCGGGATACAGGTACGGAGCATTTCCGAAAGCAGGAAACGCACCGGCCGTTCGCTGAGCGAGATGAGTTCGAATATGCGCAGGGTCTTTTCAACCTCGTCCACGGAGAAGCCCACGGCGCCCACGATCTGCCCGTTCTCACGGGCCAGCAGGTAATTGGATTGCAGCGCTCTGATGCGGAACAGGCCATGGTGCAGGCGAACCGGGCCGAATATCTCCCGGTGGGTGACACGGCCACGCTGGAAATGGAGCAGGGTGGCGTAGCCGTCGTCCGTCAGTTCGTCCAGCTGGAAACGGTCATCATAGGGGTAGGTGCCGGGATCGGCCTCGACGACAGGGTCGCTCGTCAGGCCACAGTTTTCCAAGGCCAGTTTTGCCAGTGGATAGACCTCCGGAATAATGTGAGGATTGTTTTTGCGCAGCTTGAGCGCGTCGCCGAAATAACGGACGAACACGGTAAGACCCTCCCGCCTCGCCAGCAGCAGCTTCATGGGCTGAAAGCCGACCGACGCGAATCCGTAGGTAAGGGCGATCTTTTGGGCGAACGGATGGACGGCGCGGGGTTCAACGAGTGCCAGGTGCAGGC
>JAUXGQ010000236.1 GCA_030621975.1 Gammaproteobacteria bacterium
GCGTCATGCCCCGCAACGGCACGATCTCACGGGTCAATACGTCCTCGACGAAGGCTGCGGACCTGCCGGTTATCCTGCCTTTAGGGTCGATGACGGCGGAAATGCCCGTGTTGGTCGAGCGCAGCATGAAGCGTCCGGCCTCGACGGCCCGCATACGGGCGATCTCCAGGTGCTGATGAGGCGCCAGCGAATCGCCGAACCAGGCGTCATTACTGGCGTTGACGAGAAACGCGGCCTCCGGCAGTGCCTGAATCACCTCCTCACCGAATGCATCCTCGTAGCAAATGGATATGCCCGCCTGATAACCGTTGAGTCTCACCAGCGGCTTGGTCTGCGCGCCGGCGCTGAAATCGGACATCGGGATCGTCAACCAGTCGAGTAAGGGCTGCAGCCAGGCTTTGAGGGGCAGAAACTCCCCGAAGGGCACCAGGTGCCGCTTGAAATAGATGTCCCGGCCGGGACCCAGGCTCAGCATGGCATTGTAGTAGCGTCCATCCTCCGGGGTGTGGACCGGGATACCCAACAGCACAGTGCTGTTGTGAGATCGGGCCTCCAGCGCCAGCGGATCGAGAAATTCCTTCTCGATCCTGCTGCCGAACGCCGGTACGGCGGTTTCCGGCCAGATGATGAGGTCACTGCTCCAGTGACCACGGGTGAGTGCTCGGTACAGGCCCAGGGTGGCCTGGCGCTGTTCCGGTTTCCACTTCAACTCCTGGGGGATGTTTCCCTGCACCAGGCTGACCTCAAGTGGCTCACCTGCGGGGCCTGTCCAGTCCGGAAAAGTGAGGGCCCCGGCCACTCCCCATAACAGGACCAGCCCGGCCGCCGCCCCATAGCGGGCGCGCCGCCCCTGGCCGAGCACCAGGACGAGCAACGCCGAGGACAGTGCGACCCCCCAGCTTACACCGTATACCCCCAGCAGGGGGGCCAGACCCTGCAACGGAAATCCGATCTGAGAATATCCAAGGGTCAGCCAGGGAAAGCCCGTCAACACCCATCCCCGCAGCCATTCCGCGAGAACCCATAGCGCCGGGTACACGAGCACCAACCTGACCGCCGGTCGATCAACGGGGAGCACCCGCGCGAACCAGCCGGCAAGGCCGAAGTAGAGCGCCATCGCCAAGATGAAGGCGAGGGTAATGGCCACCGCCAGCAGCCAGCCTACGTTGCCGAATTGATCGATGCTGATGTGCAGCCAGAACACGCCGAACCCCAGGAACCCCAACCCGAAAAACCATCCGCGCCGAAAGGCCTCGCCCGGGCGGGTGTCGTTCCAGAGGTAAAACTGAAACGCCAGCGCCAGAATGGCTATCGGCGAAAGGGAAAAAGGCGCGAATGCCAATACGCCGGCAGCCCCCGCCGCAAAAGACAGAAGGCCGGGAAATTCAAACAGACGGCGTATCGGGGCGGACATAAGATGCATTACGGGCTATTTTTCGGCATCCTGTAAATCCTGAAAGATCCTGTTAATCCTGTCTAATTCCTACCCTGGCACCGACGGTGGCCGAAACCATGACCAAGGTCCTGAGACTATGCAATCAAGGATGCCGATTTCCCCCGTCAGTAAGGAGAAGGAAAACCAAGCCGTGCCAGGATATCCATCTCCAGGGCCTCCATTGCCTCCGCGTCCCCGGCTGCCTGATGGTCCAGCCCCAGCAGATGCAGGATCCCGTGCACGGTCATATGCGCCCAGTGAGCCCGCTCGGGTTTTCCCTGTGCAACGGATTCCTGCCGCACCACCGGGGCGCAGATCACCAGATCTCCCAGCAGGTCGCTGGCAACGGGCTCAGGGGCCTGGAACGGAAAAGAAAGCACGTTGGTCGGCCCTTTTTTTTTCCTATAGATTTGATTCAACCGGGCCATTTCCGTGGCGTCTACGATGCGGATCAGCAGTTCCGCCTGCTCACACCGCCCGCTTAAAACAGCCTCCGCCCAAGTCCGGAAATCGGCCTCAGACGGCAATCCCGGCGCGTTGACGGCGAACTGGGTTTCCAGGCGCAGGATCACGAACCCTCATGCTCTTCATAGGCGTGGACGATGCGCTGCACCAGGGGATGGCGCACCACGTCGCGGGCGTTGAAAAAAGTGAAGCTGATGCCCTGTACCTTGCCCAGGACCTCGATCACCTGGCGCAGGCCCGACGCCTGCCCCCGGGGAAGATCGACCTGGGTCACGTCCCCGTTAATCACGGCGGTGGAGCCGAAACCGATGCGGGTCAGAAACATCTTCATCTGTTCCGGCGTGGTGTTCTGGGCCTCGTCGAGGATGATAAAAGAATCGTCCAGGGTGCGGCCGCGCATATAGGCCAGGGGCGCCACTTCGATTACGTTGCGCTCGTTGAGTTTGGCCACCCGCTCGAAACCCAGCATCTCGTACAGGGCGTCGTACAGGGGCCGCAGGTAGGGATCGATCTTCTGGGCCAGATCCCCGGGCAGAAACCCCAGTCTCTCGCCCGCCTCCACGGCAGGCCTGACCAGCAATATCCGGCGCACCGAGTCCCGTTCCAGGGCCTCGACGGCGCAGGCCACGGCCAGGTAGGTCTTGCCGGTACCGGCGGGACCCACGCCGAAGTTGATGTCATGGGCCAGGATCTTGCGCAAATACTCATGCTGGTTGGGTCCACGGGGGCGCACCAGGCCCCGCTTGGTCTTGATCACCACCTCGGGAAGCCCCGGCTTTTCCGCCCGCTCCAGCAGCGCGTCCACTCCGGCATCCTGGAGAAAAAGGTGTACCTGGGCGGGGGTCAGGGACTCGGTTTCGGTGGCCAGATAGAGATCACGCAGCAGCTGTTCGCCGGCGCGCAGGGATTCCCGTTCACCTATCAGACGGAACAGATTCCCGCGATTGCTGATTTCTATCCCCAGACGACGTTCGATCTGGCGCAGATGTTCGTCCAGCTGGCCGCACAGACTGGCCAGTCGTTCGTTGTTTTCAGGGGTCAGAACGAGATCTACGGTATCGGGATTATCGGACATGCGGGCCTACCACCAGGGGGATCAAGCGCTGCGTTTGGTCTGGTCGAGCGCCAGCCCACCACGCAGGGAATTGGGCAGGGCCTCGGTGATCCTGAGATCCACGAAACGACCGATGAGTTCCCGAGGACCTTCAAAGTTGACCACCCGATTGTTCTCCGTGCGCCCGGCGAGCTGCCGCGGATCCTTGCGCGAGGGCCGATCCACCAGCACCCGCTGGACCCTACCCACCATGCGCCGGCTGATCCCCTGCGCCTGTTCATTGATGCGGCGCTGCAAACGCGCCAGGCGAGCCTGCTTGACCAGATGCGGGACGTCGTCCGGCAGATCCGCGGCGGGTGTGCCCGGGCGACGGCTGTAAAGGAAGCTGAAAGACAGATCGAAACCGATGTCGTCGATGAGCTGCATCGTAGCCTCGAAGTCCTGGTCTGTTTCCCCGGGAAAACCCACGATGAAATCCGACGACAGGCTGATGTCCGGGCGTCTTTCCCTCAAACGCTGGATCCTGGAGCGGTATTCCAGGGCGGTGTGCCCGCGCTTCATCAGGGCGAGTATGCGGTCGGAACCGCTCTGCACCGGCAGATGCAGGTGACTGACCAGTTCCGGCACCTCGGCATGGACCTGAATCAGGGAATCTGACATCTCCACGGGGTGGGAGGTGGTGAAACGGATCCGGTCGATACCGGCCACCGCCGCCACGTACCGGATCAACAGCGCCAGATCGGCGCTGTCGCCGTCATCCATGAGGCCGCGGTAGGCGTTGACGTTCTGGCCCAGCAGGTTGATCTCGCGCACGCCCTGCCCGGCCAGGCTGGCCACCTCGGCAATCACGTCGTCGAACGGCCGACTGATCTCCTCGCCCCGGGTATAGGGAACCACACAAAAGGTGCAGTATTTACTGCAGCCTTCCATGACCGACACAAAGGCGCTCACCCCGTCCGCCTTGGGTTCCGGCAAACGATCGAATTTCTCGATCTCGGGAAAGGACACGTCCACCACCGGCGCACGCCCGCTGCGGACCCGATTCAGCATCTCCGGAAGACGATGCAGGGTCTGGGGGCCGAACACCAGGTCGACGAAGGGGGCCCGCTCGCGGATGGCCTCGCCTTCCTGGCTCGCCACACAGCCACCCACACCGATCACCAATTCCGGACGCGCCTGCTTGAGGGGACGCCAGCGACCCAGTTGGGAAAATACCTTTTCCTGCGCCTTTTCCCTGATCGAGCAGGTATTCAGCAGCAACACCGCTGCCTCTTCCGGATGTTCGGTGCGCACCAGTCCGTGGGACTGCGCCAATACCTCTACCATCCTGGCGGAGTCGTATTCGTTCATCTGGCAGCCAAAGGTCTTGATATACAGTTTGCCGGACATAGGGTGCCGAAATTCGTTAAAAAAGGCTCACAATTCTACTGCCTTGCCTGTTCCAGATCCACAACGCCGGCCTTCATGCTGCGCGCGAATGCCCGGCCGTTACGCACACAGTCGGACAAGGAGATACCGTCCACCCAGTTGGCGCGCACGTACAGGCCTCCCAATTGGGAAAGGGCCTGTTTGATGCGTCCCAGCCGGACGTTGTA
>JAUXGQ010000072.1 GCA_030621975.1 Gammaproteobacteria bacterium
AGAGACCTTTCGACGCCTTTGGATCCGCAACCCACGGATTATCCGGCACAGCTCCCCGAACTCGAAGGTATCCGCGCCGTGATCTTCGACATCTACGGCACCCTGTTGATTTCCGGAACCGGGGACATCGGCGCGGCGAGCAACGAAACGAATAAGCAAGCTTTCAGGGCTTCTCTCGCCACCGCGGGCTTCCGGGTTTCCTCGCTGAATGCCTTTGCACCGAGTCCCGAATTGCTGCGGCAGGCCATCCGCAAGGCCCATGAGAAGAGACGCCGGGAAGGGATCGAGTACCCGGAAGTGAACATCGTCCAGGTCTGGGAGCAGGTCAGCGACCAGCTCTCCGACATCCTTCGGGCCAGACGGCTGTCAACATCGCAGATACAGGCACTCGCGCTGGAGTACGAATGCCGTACCAACCCGGTGTGGCCCATGCCTGGACTGCGGGAAACCCTGGACCTGCTGCGGAGTAAAGGTCTGTTGCTCGGTATCGTGTCCAACGCGCAGTTTTATACCCCTCTACTGTTCAGAGCCCTGCTTGGAGCCACACCCGCGGAACTCGGGTTTCGACCCGAACTCAGCGTCTGGTCATACCAGTCCCAGGAGGCAAAACCATCCACGCGCCTGTTTAGAAGAGTATTCGAGCGTCTTGCAAGCGGATACAACATCGAACCGGAGGCGGTACTCTACGTTGGCAACGATTGCCTCAAGGATATGTGGCCCGTAGAACGAATGGGGGGCAGAACCGCACTGTTTGCGGGAGACAGGAGATCGCTACGGCTGCGCGAAGACGATGAGCGCTGCAGGGATGTCAGACCGGACCTGGTGATCACCGACCTGCGCCAGCTGGGAAATGTCCTGATAGATTAAGTCTGCTTTGTCGAATTAAACGCAAAGCTTGTTTTTTTACCCGTAGGAGCCCGCTGGCGGGCGAACGGGCACCGCATAGCGACCCTATTCGCCCGCAAGCGGGCTCCTACAGGCCCAGGGTCACAGCGTCGGTTTGAGTCAGCAATGCCGCGTAGCAGCATGTCATTACACAGCGCGCTAGTTTTCATACTGGTCGTCGCCGCCGCCTATGGCGCGTTCGTATTACTCGTCTCCTGTTCCCAATCACGGCTGATATATTTCCCGGACATGCCGTCGCGACGGCTTGCGGATACGCCGCGACAAATCGGGCTTGACTTCGAGACAGTCGAATTCGTCACCGATGACGGCGTAAAGCTGCACGCCTGGTTTGTGCCCGCGGACCAACCCAGAGGCACTCTGCTGTTCTTCCATGGCAATGCGGGCAACATCTCACACCGGCTCGACTCGCTGCGGATTTTTCATGGTCTGGGCCTCGATACCCTGATCCTGGACTATCGAGGCTATGGTCGAAGCGAGGGCGAGCCCTCGGAAGAAGGGACCTACCGCGATGCGGACGCCGCGTTGCGGTACCTGCAGGAGCAGCGGGGCGTTGCCGCGGAGGACATCATTGTTTTCGGCCGCTCCCTGGGTGCGGCTATCGGCGCGCATCTGGCGACTCGATACCAGGTAAGGGCATTGATCCTGGAGTCCGCTTTCACGTCGGTGCCGGAGATGGCGGCAACCCTGTACCCTTTTCTACCCGCCCGCTGGCTGGTGCGTTTCAGCTACGCTACCAAGGACTACGTTGGGAACCTGTCCTGCCCGGTGCTGGTGATCCACAGTCGTGACGACGAAATCGTTCCGTTCAAACAGGGAGAGGCGTTATTCGCCGCCGCCAGTCCCCCAAAACGATTCCTGGAGTTGCGAGGCGGTCACAACGACGGCTTTCTTGCGAACCGCCGTGCGTATGTAGAGGCCCTGGACGAGTTTATCCGGACCCTTGAGTGAGCTTAGGGGGTCTCTGAAGCTGCAGGGCGAACAGCGCAGCTTCAGAGACCCGCAGGCCCTTGGTCAGGCCTTAATATCTCGATCTCCGTTGCGGACGATCCTCCCGTGGCTTGGCCTGATTGACCTTTATGTTTCTTCCTTTCAACGAACTCTCGTTCAAGGCCTTTATCGCTTCATCGGCCTCCGAGTTATTGGGCATTTCAACAAATCCGAACCCTTTTGACTGACCTGAGAATTTGTCCGTGATGACGCTTGCCAGAGACACTTCACCGAATTCGGCAAACACTTCTCGCAACTCATCCTCAGTTATGTTGTAGGGCAGATTTCCGACGTAGATATTCATAGATTACTCTCTAAAGACCGTGCGTTGCTCGAGATTTCCTACCGTGTAACCAACAGCACAAATCACACGATACCGATCAGCCAACCATTGGCTAATTCTTTACGTCCGTGGCCTCACCGGCTGCTTGACCGCACGCGCCGGCGTTCACCCGCATCCTCCACAAGATCGCGCTTCCGGGAAAGTGTACACCATAAGGGCTCGCGCCAAAATAAATTTACATTTATGGGCGTCGAGGCGCCCGTCTGACAAGGGGTAACAACGCGGTCAGGGACCCATTCAGGTTCTGTTCAGGAACCTTTTCCTATAGTGGATTCAGGTCAATCCAGAACTGCTCTGACAGAAAGGGGGATCCTATGAAGACCGGTATGCTTTGTAACGACAGACGAAATTCAATGCCCGGCGTCTGGTTGATAACGGGTTGTATGCTGCTGGCGCCGTTAAGCGCCCATTCGCTGACCCGGGCGCCCACCCTGAAGCTGTTTCCAACCACTGTTCTCGAGGAGATCCGGCACACCGGCAGCGTCGCTCGGGAGATGGAAACCGGGTTGCAGGCGGTAATCGCCCGTCTCGACGAGCAGCAAGCGCTTTTCGTCGCAAGCAAATGTGAAGGGGGCGAAGGAGACCCGGGCTGCAAGCAGATTGCCAGACAGCTCGGCGCCACCTACCTGGAGATGTTGAACGTCATGGGTGACAGACTGCCGGCGATGGAAACGGCGGTAACCGCGACCACCTCCAGCCTGGAGAAACGCATCCGCAGGGAATTGGGGCAGAAAAAAACGCCCTGGACACTGCAGGAACTGCTGATCGCGGAAGACACCGCCAAAGACGAATCCGAACGACCGGCGCTGCGGGGTCGTTCCGGGATGCGGCTCAGCGACCGCTTCAGTCAGTATTACCAACTGGTGGCCCGCTCCGGCAGCCGGGTCAACTCGTCCCTTGCGGTGGTTGCGTCGGACATCTATCTGGACATGCAGGAAACCGCGCATCTGATCGCGCGCACCCGTGAGGAGATAAACCGGGCCACCCTGATGGAACAGCTCAATCAGTCCTTCGGAACCATAACACCGGAAATGCAGGAAGTGGTTGCGGGGGTCAAGGCGATCCTGTTCGGCGAGGAGCAGGCCCTCACCTTGTCCGCGCCGCCAGACAGCGATCCTGCCCGGGAATATGCAAGTCCGCTGCAACTTTGACGACTGGAGAACACATCATGAACAGTCCTACACTCATCAGGCTCCTTGGCATAACGGCGATGGCCGCGTTGCTGAGCGCCTGCAACAGTAACCCGCCCCGGGGTCCACAATGCAGTCTGCCGGAGGGGCCGCATCTGGATCAGGCCGTAAGCGCCGCCCGGTTCGATCTTGAAACTGGATGCGAAGAACGGTTTCAGGAGTATTTTCAAAGGCTCCTCGTGATCGCCGAAGGGGATCCGAAAAAGGAGAACAAGGCCCGGTTCAGCGAGTTCCTGGTCTGGGCCAATCAGGAAGGGCTCTTGAGCAAACGCCAGGCGAGGGAAATATACAATCGCTATTTCGGTGTGAAATACGTTTCCCTGATCGGAGACTACAGTGTCTGCTCCCATACCTGTCCACGCCAGTCCCAGGTAGTGGCCGACATGCAACGGGAACTGGCGGACAAGGAGCAAGGGCTCTTGAAGGTGAGCGCGGACCGACGCGCCTACCACCGGGCAAACCGGCTGTTTCAGGAAACCGAGCTGGTCCTGGAAGCCACCTGCTCGGCCTGCGGAGCCGTGGAATAAACGCCATGAAGCACTGCAGGGGGCACCGCTTCTTCACCGGGATGCTGCAGGGCATGGGGTTGGGCCTGGTGCTGGGTCTGGTAACCCTGTACCTCCTGAGCGGTCAAGATGCAGTGCCCTCGTTGCAGGCGCAGGCATCCTGGATCCAAACCCTGACACATTGGGTATATCGCAACTTCGGGTGGTCACTGCTGCCCTTTGGCATCACCCTTGCCCTCTACCTCGCCAGCCTGCGGCAACTGGATCGCCGCCTCGCGGAAAACAGCCCCCAGGACGAGATCAGCCAGATCGAGCATCTGACCGACGTCTGGATCAGTCTCTTTTTCGGCATCGGGGTCATCTGGACCGCTATCGGTATGCGGGGGGCCTTGCTGCACGCCCTGGGCGAACCGGGCATCGCCGCACAAACCGGGGCCTTCACGGTACTGCAGCGACTGGTGGACGGGGGCATTCTAACGGCCCTGTCCACCACTATCCTGGGCGGAATAGGCGGCTACCTGATGCGCGTTACCAAGGGTCTATACCTCGGGGCGAGACTCAACCGTTACTACGGGGAGCAGGATCAGGGCCAGTCCGCCCGGGTGGAAGACCTGTTGCGCGGCATCCAGCAGTCCATCGCCTCGGACCGGGTCGAGCAATGATACCCAGAGTGAGGCATTCGACGGCATCCGCATCGGGGGCAGCGGACACCGAGAACCTGCACACCGATGTCATGCGTTTCATGGCCATCCTCGGTCTGTGCCTGGCGGCCATTTTCGCCCTGGTGCAAAGCGTTCCGGTGCCTGGTACCAACGGTCTCCCCCAAAGACCGTCTCAGGATGAGGTTGGGCAGGCGCACAAAGAACGCGACCGTACAGAGTCCGAGCTGCAAGACCTGGCCCGGCGGCTGCAGCGCAAGCGCTCGGACTTGCGCGGAATTCAGCAGACGTTGCAGCGGAAACTCGACTCCCTGGTGGCGCTCGAGCGCCAACTCGGTGAGGAACAGGCAAAACTGGGCCGGGTCCAGGTCGAGCTGAAGGCACTTCGATCACAACAGCAACCGGTGCTCAGGCGCAAGCCGATTGAACCGACTCAACCTCCCGTTTCCCGACCCACCCGGCGGGGGTTCACTCTGCGTTTTGCCTCCAGCGGCGTGCTGGCGCATCTGGTGACCGCGCGCGCCGTCAGTCTGTACGGGATGCTGGACAGCAAGGCCTGGCGCCTTTCTTTGCCGGGGGGCCTCCCCGCGTTCACGCCGCACGCCCTCCCCGACCAGTACCACGAGATGAACCCGGCAACGGTCCCGCCAGCCTATGTGCAGGCCCTCGCCGGAACGCCGGGGGTCCCCGAAGCAAGCGCCGTTGTCTGGGGCGTTCGCCTGCCCCCCGAGACGAAGCGGGCGATAGCGGACCTTACCCGGAACCTGCAGGGTGGAGACCTGGTGATCGGGGCCAACGGCAAACTGTATCTGAACGAAGGGTCTTCTACGGCTCACAGGAGGGAGAGATGAGCGCACAACCGCAACCCGTCGTCCCGAGGCGCAAAAGTTTTGAGCCGATGCGCCGTCTGTTTGGGCTCCTTTTTTGTCTAATCGTCTTGTCTATGACGGGATGCGTCCACAGCCCCGGACGCCCTGTCTCCGAAACCGCAAGTCAATCCCCCCTGCAGCAGTGGACAGAGAAGGAACTGGCCCCCTACCTGGCGCAGCAGTTCGCCCGACATCCGAGATTCAAAGGCGAGCCGGTTGTTCTGGTCCGGTTGCAGGGTCCGGATATCAGCCCCGAGATCGACAATCTAACCCGCGGCCTGCGGGATCAGATCCGGGACGCGCTGCTCTCCACCCCCGGGATACGGCTGCCCTGGCAACCCCAAAGGCGCCAGGAGCAACATCATCGCCGCCCGCAAGGGGTGCACTGCAGGCAAGGCCCCGATGCCGATTATTTTATCGGTATAGAGATCGGCCCTACGGCCAATGACCAGTTTCGGGTCTCCGTGCGCGCCCTGGACGTCCAGGCGGGAGAGTGGGTCAGCGGCTTCGGCAAGAGCTGGGTGGGTCCACTGACCGCCAGCGAACTGCTGGCCCTGGGGGAGTCTCGGGCTGACGAATCCCTGCGCGGTCTGAGGGCGTTGCCCTTCGGCCCCGGTCAATCGGATCTGGCGGCGGCCTATCTCGCTAACAACCTGAGCTGCCTGCTGCGCCAGCAGGCAGAGGCGGATCTACTGCTTTATGTGGAACCAAACCAGACCGACAAAAAGGGGCTAGGCACACTGCTCAAGCTGGTCGGCAACAACCTGTCCCGCTACCGCGAGGTTCGGGTAACGGACAAAAGAGAGGAGGCGAACCTGCTGCTGCGCGGGGAGGCACACGAGGTCCAGCCGGGCTTGTACCAGGTGTGGACGGTATTGCACTCGAAGCGCTCCGGAGAACATCTGACGGGAGTCGACACCGCTGCCTACCTGCGCTTGCCGGCGAACGTTGCACCTGCGCACAACCTGAGGGTGCCGAAGAGCGCCCGTAGCAGGCGACCCACGCAACCCCGACTGGACCTGGTGGGACCCCGCCACGGGCGCTGGTCGACGGATGCCTGTCGTGGGCGGACGGAAGAGGCGTGTCGGACGTTGCAGCTCAGTGTCGAGAAGGCGGATCAGGTATTCGTATTCGCCCTCGGCGCCGCCAATCACCTGACCCGTGTTTACCCCGGCGCCTGCCGTCATCGCATCGAGCCGGTGGAAGCCGGGACGGCGGGGCACGCGTATCTCTTCCCTGAAACGCCCGTTGCTTCCGACCGAGGGACCGTCTACGCCGTCGCGGTAAACGGACCACAACTGAAAACGCGCTTTGCCCGGCTCCTGAACGATCTGCCCAACGCCTGCATGAAAGTAGAAGAACCCCCCATGTCCGGCAGGCAACTGGATGCCTGGTTGAGGAAACTCGACCGACTGATTGAGGGAAACGGCGACCGTGTGACCTGGACCGCAAGGCGTCTACCCTGAGGAGGTACTGAGCATGCTTCGAACATTGGGATTCCTATCAGGGGTCGGCCTCAGCATCGCGGGATTCCTGCTGCTGCTGGAACCGGCCGACTTGCTGCGGATTCAAGCCTCGACGACCTCCGCACTGGCGCAGATCCTGCCCAAACAGAGGGATTCTTTCGGACCCCGGGTGGATCGGCTGCGCGATGCCCTGGCAGCCGACCAAGGCCGTCCGGCACACGCCCCCCCCCCCCCCCCCCCGCCCACTCTAGTGATTTCTTTTTGCGTAGTCGTGGGCCAAGCGGGCCTTGGTAAAAACAAACCTGAAA
>JAUXGQ010000413.1 GCA_030621975.1 Gammaproteobacteria bacterium
CTCGCGTTGGCGCACCGCCTCCTTTTCCGCTTCTTTTTTCGCCTCGGCTGCGCGCAGCTTTTCGACTTCCGCTTTGACCTTTTCTGCATCGACCACCCTCGCCTGCACTGTTTCCACCTGCGGTTTAGAGGGCGGCGCTGCGGCCTGCCATTCGATGCCGAAGATGAACCAGGCCAACAACGCCAGGTGCAGTATCAGGGCGAGAAAGGCGGCAAAGGGATTCCGGCGGATGACTTGCCACATGTTACTTGGCGACGTCCGGCGTTTCGGTGATCAGCCCGACACTGGGCGCGCCACCGGCCTGCAGCAGCACCATTACCTCCACCACGCGTCCGTAATCCACCTGGGCATCGCCCTTGACCATGATGGGTGTTTTCGGCTTGTATTTGAGCACCGCCCGGATGCGCGTCACCAGAGATTCAGGCCCCACCGGTTGATTCTTGCCCTCGCCTATGTCGATGAAAAACTCGCCCGCCCTGTTGACGGTAACCACCACCGGCCGATCGGCCTCGACCGGCAGGGGCTCCGCAGCCGCTTGCGGCAGGTCCACTTTCACGCCCTGACTGAGCAAGGGCGCCGTGATCATGAATATCACCAGCAGCACCAGCATGACGTCGATATAGGGCACGACGTTGATCTCCGACATGGGGCGCCTGCGTTTACGCTGTCTGGCCATATGCATGCGCCTGGCGCTGGATGATGATCGAAAACTCTTCCAGAAAATCGTCGTATCGGTTGTTCAGCCGTTCCACGTCGCTGACATAATGGTTGTAGGCAATGACCGCCGGAATGGCTGCAAACAGACCGATCGCGGTGGCGATCAGCGCCTCGGCTATGCCCGGCGCCACCAGGGCCAGAGTGGCCTGTTTCACGTTACCCAACGCGATGAAGGCGTTCATGATACCCCACACGGTACCGAACAACCCTACGTAGGGGCTGGTCGAACCGACAGTCGCCAAAAACGGGAGGTGGGCCTCCAGGGCCTCCATCTCGCGGCTCAAGGCCACACGCATGGAACGTTGTGCCCCCTGGACCACCGCCATGGGTTCGATATTCTGTGTCTCGCGCAGACGTGCGAACTCCCGAAAACCCGCTCGGAAGATGACCGCCATACCCGTTGCGTCATCGGCGTTCTGCTGCACCTGACGCAACAGTTCCCGAAGGTCGCCGCCGGACCAGAAACGGGACTCAAACTCATTCGCGGCCTGCTTGGCCTTTTTCAGCACCTTGGAACGATCGAAGATCATGGTCCAGGATATCAGCGAGGCCAACACCAGGATGGCCATGACGAATTGCACTACGGGGCTCGCATTCGCCACCAGATGGACGAAGGAGAGGTCAGTCGACATGGGGGATCTCCGCGGACAGGCGTTCGGGGATGGAATGGGGGCGAAACCGGTCGGAATCCAGGCAGGCGACCTTGACCCGACCGCTGCACAACAGAGTATTACCGGGATCCTCTTTTCGCACTTCCTGATAAAACGTCAAACTGGCTTTACCGCGCTTTATTATACTCGCAGACACTCTGAGCACGTCATCGAGCCTGGCTGGGTGTTTGAAGTCCAGTTCGACATGGCGCACCGCGAACAAAACGCCTTCCTGCTCGATCAGGGTGTCCTGCTCGAACCCGAGGCTGCGCAGCCATTCTGTGCGCGCCCGCTCCATGAACTTCAGATAGTTGGCGTAAAAAACCACACCACCGGCATCGGTATCCTCCCAGTAGACCCTTACCGGCCAGGAAAATTCCTTCACTTACGAACCCGCCTGCTTAGGAACCCTTTGTCCAAATCGGCCTTCCATCATCAACGATCCGTTCGACCCGACCCGGAATAGCCAGCTGGAACCAAATACGTAGGCTGGGGCTTGCCCCAGCTCGTTGTCTCCCAAGCCGGTACGCAGCAAAGCTGGGGCAAGCCCCAGCCTACGTTTAATGTTCGAACCTGAGGTTCAAATGAGTATCTTCCCGCCACCCTGAAACAGCGGGTTTTCGGCCCCCAGAGCGGGGAGGGTAAAACCAGTACACGATGACCACTATCCTGCATCATCAAACAGGTCTCCGTGGGGAGTCGATTGGGGGGCATCCCCTGCCCTCGGCTGCAGCCCGAAGTGCAGGTAGGCCGCCCGGGTCGCCACCCGGCCCCTTGGCGTGCGCATAAGGAACCCCTGCTGAATCAGGTAGGGTTCAAGCACGTCTTCGATGGTACCGCGCTCCTCGCCGATCGCGGCGGCCAGGCTCTCCACGCCCACCGGACCCCCGTCGAATTTTCGGATCACCGCCGAAAGCAGTTTGCGGTCCATGATGTCAAAGCCGTTGCTGTCCACTTTGAGCATGCGCAAGGCCTGATCGGCGACCTCCGCAGTGACGGTGCCGCTGGCCCTGACCTGAGCGTAGTCGCGCACCCGACGCAGCAGGCGATTGGCGATACGCGGGGTGCCTCGGGAGCGGCGGGCGATCTCCCTGGCGCCCTGCGCTTCCGCGCCGATTTCCAGAATTGTCGCGGAGCGCCGCACTATCCCGGTCAGGTCCTCGGTGGAATAAAACTCCAGGCGCTGAACGATGCCGAATCTGTCCCGCAACGGCGATGTGAGCAGCCCCGCCCTGGTGGTGGCCCCCACCAGGGTGAAGGGCGGGAGGTCCAGTCTTATGGAACGGGCCGCAGGCCCCTCCCCAATCATGATGTCGAGCTGATAGTCCTCCATGGCGGGATACAGCACCTCTTCCACCACCGGACTCAGGCGATGGATCTCGTCCACGAACAGCACGTCCCGGGGTTCCAGGTTGGTCAGCAGGGCCGCCAGATCTCCGGGTCGCTCCAGCACCGGCCCCGAGGTCTGGCGCAGATTCACCCCCATTTCGTTGGCGACGATATGCGCCAGGGTGGTCTTGCCCAATCCCGGGGGGCCAAAAATGAGCACATGGTCCAGTGCCTCGCCCCTGGCCCTGGCCGCGTGAATGAAGATCTCCATCTGCTCGCGTACCACGGGCTGGCCCACGTATTCCGTGAGCCTTTTCGGCCGGATGGCCCGCTCCAGGGACTCATCTTCCCGCGCCGGCTCCCCGCTGATCAGCCTTTCCGGTCCGCTCACGGCCATCACCTCACCGCGACCGCCTTGAGGGCGGCACGAATGATCTCTTCACTGGACAGGTCAGCGGCATCCACCCCCCTTACCATGCGGCTGGCCTCCTGGGGTTTGTAGCCCAGCGCGACCAGGGCACCCACCGCGTCCGCCACGGGGGTATGTCCCCGCGCGCCTCCCGCCGTCCCCGGGGATCTGTTGTCCACGACCACAACGGCATCCGCGCCATCCAGCCGGTCCCGCATCTCTATGATC